>NZ_JACJDN010000176.1:0-6883 GCF_014163565.1 Pseudoalteromonas sp. SR45-5
GCAGAAGCTGAGCGCAAAAAGCGTGAGGAGGAAGCAAAAGAGCGTGCTGCTGAGGCCGAACGTAAACGCCAGCAAGCAATGCAAGAGCAAATGTTACAAGAGCAACTTGCCAAAGAGCAGGCTGCCCGTAGTAAAATACGTCAGCAACAAGTGGTGAGCGAAGTTGATAAGTACCGTGCATTAATTATGGCGCGTATTCAGCAAAACTTACTGATTGATGAAAAAATGAAAAACCAACAGTGCCGAGTTAATATTCGTTTGGGCTTTAATGGTTTAGTAACGCAAGTTAAATCATTAGGTGGCGACAAGTTAGTATGTGAAGCTGCATTAAGAGCAGTGCGCATGGCTGACACATTACCGGTATCTAAAGATAAAGACGTATTCGAAAAACTTAAGAATATTAATTTAACAATCAAGCCAGAATTTTAAAGGAATGATATGTTCAACAAAATAAAAATAGCCTGTTTAGTTTTACTGTTTGGGTTTACGGGTGTTGCTAATGCAGCGCTTGAAATTGTAATAACAGAAGGTGTAGACGGTGCAAGGCCTATTGCCATTGTACCTTTTAAATACCAAGGTGTTGGTCCAATTCCTGAAAAGCTAAGTGGTGTTATTGCTGCCGATTTAATGCGCAGTGGTAAGTTTAAACCTGTTGATGTGGCGCAAATGCCGCAACAGCCAAGTAAAGATGGCGAAATTGATTATGCGTCTTGGGTTAATAAAGGTGTTGAAGCTGTTCTTGTTGGTGAGGTTGAACAACAAACTGATGGGCGTTATTTAGTTCGTTATGAGTTAGTTGATGTGATTCGCGGCCAAATTACCGGTGGCAATACGCAAATGATGAGTAACGGTAAGTTAGTTAAAAGCCAAGATCATATTTTAGAAGCGCGTGAAAGTGTTATTGGCGAGAGTGGTTTTCGTCGTTATTCACACCGCATTAGTGATGTTATTTATGAAAAGCTAACGGGTGAAAAGGGCGCGTTTTTAACTAAAATTGCATATGTAATAGTACGTGATAACGAGCCTAAACCTTATCAACTAGTCGTTGCTGATTACGATGGTTTTAACGAACAGGTATTACTTCGTTCAAAAGAACCATTAATGTCGCCAGCATGGTCACCAAATGGTACTAAACTAGCGTATGTAACGTTTGAAAACCGTCAAAGCCAAATTTACATTCAAGATATATACACAGGTAAGCGTGAAATAATAGCAAGCTACCGTGGTATTAATGGTGCACCGCAGTTTTCGCCAGATGGTAAAAAGCTATTATTAGTGCTTTCTAAGGATAAGACGGGTGCGACAGAAGTTTACATGCTTGACCTTGCTACACGTAAGGAAACACGCTTAACAAATCATCGTAGCATAGATACTGAGCCATCTTGGTACCCTAATGGCCAAGATATTGTGTTTACATCTGAAAGGGGTGGTAATGCTCAGATTTATAAGTTAAATTTAAAAACAGGTAGGTCACAACGACTCACCTTTGATGGTGATATGAACCTTGCTGGTTCTATAACACCAGATGGAAAAGAATTAGTGATGGTTAACCGTACCAACGGGCAGTACCATCTTGCTAAGAAAGAGCTGGCTACAGGTGCGTTTCAAGTATTAACGAGAACACGCCTAGATGAATCACCGAGCATAGCGCCAAATGGCTCGATGATTATATACAGCACGCTCCATAATAATAAACAGGTACTTGCGCTAGTATCGATGGACGGCCGCTTTAAAGCACGGTTACCTGTGCTAGACGGACAAGTAAAGGCACCAGCTTGGTCGCCATACTTACAGTAATATTACTGGTTTACTCAAAATAGGAATCTACTCAATGCAACTTAACAAAATACTTAAAGGCCTGCTAATTGCTGTGCCAGTAATGACATTAGCAGCTTGTAGCTCATCTTCTGATATTGATGAAGGTGCTGCAAACCAATCAAATCAAGGCGTTGTTGAGCAATCAACTAACACTGATACAGTTGAAGTAGCTACAATCTCTCCTGAGCAACAAGCAGAAGAGCAACTTCGTCAAAAGTACGAAGCACTTCGTCAAGAGCAAGTAATTTACTTTGACTTTGATAAAGCGACTGTTGAAGGTAAGTACGCTGATTTACTTCGTGCACATGCTGAGTTTTTAGTTCAAAACCCATCAGTTAAAGTTCTAATTGAAGGCCACGCAGATGAGCGCGGTACTCCAGAGTACAACATTGCACTAGGTGAGCACCGTGGCCAAGCAGTTGAAAAATACCTATTAAGCTTAGGTGTTTCAGCTAGCCAAATGTCAGTGGTAAGCTACGGTGAAGAGAAGCCAATGGTTAAATCTCGCACTGAATCAGCTTTCGCTAAAAACCGCCGTGCGGTACTAGTTTACTAAGATAAGAGATATTATGAAGCCGAAAATTATTTTGGCAGCCATGATATTGAGCGGGAGCACCCAGTTAATGGCTGCTCCCGCTCCTGTTTCAGAAGCTGCAAGTTCACAATCAAGTATTGAGAAGCGATTAGCGTCGCTTGAGAATATGATGCAGTCGCGTAACTTTTTACAAGTAGAGTTACAGCAACAACTTAACTTGTTACAAGACGAAGTAAGTCAAATTCGCGGTGTAACTGAAGAGCAAAGCTACAAACTTGAAAAAGTACTGCAGCGTCAGCGTGAGTTGTATCAAGAGATTGAAAACCGCGTGAGCCAGGCTTATACACAGCCAACAGCAGCCCCAGTAATCGATCAGGCGCAGCCAAACGATGCACAGAGCTACAGCAGTGACTTATCTGAAAATGAAGCTTACGAGCGTGCTGTTGCGTTAATAATGAAAGATAAACGTTATGATCAAGCGATTCCTGAATTTCAAACGTTTTTGACTACCTATCCAAACTCTGTATATGCGTCTAACGCGCATTATTGGTTAGGGCAGTTGCTTACTATTAAAAATGATGGCGTAAAAGCGGTGGAGCATTTTAAAGTGGTTGTTAACGAATTTCCAAATTCTAATAAACGCCCAGATGCAATGCTAAAGTTAGGCACACTTTTACAAGATCAAGGTTCAGCGGCGCAAGCACAAAAAATATTGAGCGATCTTATCAATCAATACCCAAGTACTACCGCTGCAAAACTAGCAACTGATCGTTTGGGAAACTAAAGTTCACCAGCGATTAAATTTCTAGTTAAGGCGAGCAAACTACATGGAAACTCTCGAAGAATCTTGGATTTGCATGTAGTTTGAGCACAAACGGTTTAATTTTGTGCATCTAGACATAAAAACTTAAAAAAAGAGACAATTTCGGTTGCACTCATTTTATAAATAAGTATTATAAGCGCCCGCAGCAAACGAATGGTTACCCCACTCGAAATGCGACAAAAAGAGCGGGTTATTAGCTCAGTTGGTAGAGCAGTTGACTTTTAATCAATTGGTCGATGGTTCAAATCCATCATAACCCACCATTCTTTGAATGGTCTTTTATCGGCGGATTTACGTACAATACTAAGTTGTTATAAAACGCAACGTCAGAGCGGGTCATTAGCTCAGTTGGTAGAGCAGTTGACTTTTAATCAATTGGTCGATGGTTCAAATCCATCATGACCCACCATTCTTTATTCCTTGTGAATAGGGTTTGGCATTAGTCGGCGGATATACGTAAGCTTCATTCTTAATTGAATAAGTGCATAGAGCGGGTTATTAGCTCAGTTGGTAGAGCAGTTGACTTTTAATCAATTGGTCGATGGTTCAAATCCATCATAACCCACCATTCTATGACAGTTTAATCGGCGGATTTACGCAAGCTTTTTACAAAGCAGATTTATATTAGAGCGGGTCATTAGCTCAGTTGGTAGAGCAGTTGACTTTTAATCAATTGGTCGATGGTTCAAATCCATCATGACCCACCACTCTCTAATACTTTCCTTTATATTCTTTTTTAATTTCCCACTTTATTTTTTATAAACAGCCTTACTAGTTCGCTGTTATTTGCTTTCATATTCTCGTATAATTCGCCCTAATTAATGCACTGTAGATAAGTGGTCGAGAACATGAGTCTAGCTCAAACTATTATGCCTGAAGGTTATATTTTCCCCCCTAAGCCAGCACCGTTAACACAAGACGAGCAAGGCGAGTATAAAGCGCGTATAAAACAATTACTAAAAGATAAAAATGCAGTACTTGTTGCCCATTATTATACCGATCCCGAAATTCAAGCACTTGCTGAAGAAACCGGCGGCTGCGTTGCCGACTCGCTAGAAATGGCGCGTTTTGGCGCACGTCACGATGCAGATATGATTATTGTTGCGGGCGTAAAATTTATGGGCGAAACAGCCAAAATTTTAACGCCAAATAAAACGGTTGTTATGCCAACGCTTGAAGCAACATGTTCGTTAGATATTGGCTGCCCGATAGACGAGTTCTCTGCGTTTTGCGATCAGCACCCTGATCGTAAAGTAGTTGTATATGCAAACACCTCTACGGCTGTTAAAGCACGTGCAGATTGGATTGTAACTTCATCCTGTGCACTTGAAATAGTAGAGCACCTCGATGAGCAAGGCGAAAAAATCATTTGGGGCCCAGATAAGCACCTTGGTAGTTATATTCAAAAAAATACCGGTGCTGATATGCTTATGTGGAATGGCGCATGTATTGTACATGACGAGTTTAAAACAAAAGCACTCAAAGACATGAAAGCGCTACACCCAGATGCAGGCGTTTTAGTTCATCCTGAGTCACCAGCAGAAATAGTTGCTCTTGCCGATTCGGTTGGATCTACGAGCCAATTGATCAAAGCAGCGCAAACAATGGACAACAAAAAGTTTATTGTAGCAACCGATCGCGGCATCTTTTATAAAATGCAGCAACTATGTCCAGATAAAGAGTTTTTTGCGGCTCCTACGGCAGGTGAGGGCGCTTCATGTAAAAGTTGCGCTCATTGCCCTTGGATGGCAATGAATGGCTTAAAAGCGATTGAGGAAGCCCTAATTGACCCTAAAGGCAAAGAAGTATTTGTTGATATGGATTTACGCGAAGGCGCACTTAAGTCACTTAATCGCATGCTTGAATTTACCGCGAGTATGGCTAAGTAACCTAAACTCTGGCTAGAGAAAATAAATTTAAATATCATCATATTCAATACGTAGTAAATCTCTTAATCAGAGTTCAGGTTAAGTCATTTTTAAAGTATAAATTATAAACGGTTAAGTCTTAGATTTAGCCGTTTTTTTGTGCCTATAGGTAAGTGTTGCTTGATTAGTAAGCATTTAAAGGCCCAAATTTAAAAATGCCTTGCACCTTAAGGGTCTATTTCATACTATAGCGCGCTGTTGCATTACACAATTGCAGCACCGTGGAGGGATGGCTGAGTGGCTGAAGGCGCACGCCTGGAAAGTGTGTTTAGGTTTATCCCTAACGAGGGTTCGAATCCCTCTCCCTCCACCATTATTCTTAGAGCCCAGTTATTAATATCGAAAGGTAACAATAACTGGGTTTTTTAATGCCCTCAGAATGACTAATTATTTACTAAGCAAAGTGTCGATAACATGCCGACGAGTTCATGTTTTTCGATTGGTTTTGAAACGTAACCATCAAATAGCTGCCTGTATATTTCTTTTTGTTCTGTAAAAACATTAGCAGTTAATGCAATAACAATTTGTTCGCTATTAAGCGCCTTAATTTTTTTACATGCCTGAAGACCATCCATTTTTGGCATTTGAATGTCCATAAAAATAATGTCTGGTTTGTGTAACTCGTATAATGAAATCGCTTCTAAACCATTGTTGGCAATAATAATGGTGGCTTTAGTTGGTTCAAGCATCGCAGCTGCAACAAGCTGATTTATTTTATTATCTTCAGCTAATAAAATAATTTTTCCAGATAGGTCAGGAAGCTCAATATTTTTGGTTGTTAATGTGCTGTCATCCACCTGCGCTTGTTTTAATGGTAAGTACACATAAAACTGACTCCCTGAACCTAACTGGCTTGTTACTTTAATTTCGCCATTCATAAGGCCTATTAATGATTTAGTGATGGGTAAGCCAAGGCCCGTACCACCATATTCACGCGTGGTTGATTGCTCAGCTTGTTCAAAGCGCTCAAACAATCGATCAATTGCTTGCTCAGAGATTCCAATTCCGGTGTCTGATATACAACAACATATTTTTTTTTCGTCGGTTAGCCTAAACGTTACTGTAACGCCACCTTGAGATGTAAACTTAATCGCGTTAGATATTAAGTTTAAAAATACCTGTCTGAGTCTAACTGGGTCGCCCACCCAATGCTTGTGCTCAATATCAATCACAAATTTAAGGTAAATGTTTTTATCTGTTGCTTGCACACCTAAGTCTGACTCTAAGTGATGAATAAGTTCAAAAAAGTCAAAAGGCTTATTCTCTAATGAGAGCTTGCCGGCCTCTATTTTAGAAAAATCAAGAATATCGTTAATAATGGTGGTGAGTGCTCGAGTTGAATATAGTGATTTTTTTAAATACTCTTTTGATTTTTCATTAAGCGGTTGTTCTTGTAATAGTTGTAATGTGCCAAGTATACCGTTCATCGGGGTTCGTATTTCGTGGCTCATATTTGCTAAAAATTCAGACTTTGCTTGCGATGCTTGCTCAGCAAGTTCTTTTGAGTGACCAAGGGCTTGCTCGTGGTCAATTTGTTCTGTTAAATCGTAAGCAATACCTAAGTAGCCAACGGTGTCTCCTTCGTTATTTAACAACGAAGTGACACTTAAATTAACTTGTATTTGCTCGCCTGTAGAAGAAATGTATGTCCATTGATTAATATCTGGCTCTGTTGCTGTTGCTTTTAAGATAAATACTTCAAAACCAGGGGTGACAGGTTTATTTAATTCAGCACTAAGTAGTTTAGCCTTTTTTATAATTTCTTCTTTTAAATGAAAT
>NZ_JACJDN010000177.1:0-6881 GCF_014163565.1 Pseudoalteromonas sp. SR45-5
AGCGCCAGTTACAACAATATCAACTACTTGGCGTTCTCGTTTTGTGAGTAACTCAAGCTCGCATGTACTCGCATATTTAAACGGTGTATTTGATAAAGCTCCCACTAAATTAGATAGTAATTGTCCTGGTAACCATATTCCGCCAGAACAAATAGTCTCAAGTACTTGTTCAATAATTACTTTAGTGGCGAGTGCTTCTACGTATCCTTTAGCTCCTGCTTCAAGCGCACTCCTTAGTTGATTTATTTCTAGTTCGTTGGTCATAACAATAACGAGTAAACGTTGTTGCGAATACTTTTTAACGAGCTCAAGCCAGTTCGGTGTACCGGCTAAAACCCAAATAATACTTGATGCCGTTACTCTGTTTGGTTCTTTTGTGCATATTAAACAACCAGGAAACGCTGCACGCCAGTGCTTCGATTCAAATTCAGGCTGTGTAATAAAAATACTTTGGCGCATTATTTCTCCATTTATTAAATGCTTAACGCTCTGTCATTGCTTGCGATGTAGCTCTAAGAACTGGTTTTAAAAGATACTCAAGTACGGTTTTTTTACCGGTAATAATATCCACTTGAGTGGTCATACCTGGAATAATAGTCAGCTCTTTTGAAAAGTTATTTTTGGTGGTTTTTAGTTGCACCAAATAAAAGGTATTCTCACGATCATCTGTAATGGTATCGGCGCTAATATGTAAAACCTCTGCCTCAAGGCCTCCATATACGGCAAAGTCGTAGGCACTAAATTTTATCATCGCAGATTGCCCAGGGCGTAAAAATGCAATGTCTTTAGGAGGAATTTTTGCCTCTACTACAAGTTGATCGTCAAGCGGGACAATTTCCATAACATCGCTACCGGGCTGTAAAATACCGCCAACAGTATTAACTAATAATCGCTGTACAGTGCCTTTAACAGGAGAACGTATTTCGGTTTGTGTTACTTTATCGGCCAAGCCAGATTCAGTTTCTTTAATTGAATCTAGTCGAAGTAGCGCTTCGGATAGTTCATTGTTCCAACGGTTAATCATAACGAGTTCAACTTCGGTTACTTTATTTTTAGCTTCGTTAATGGCCGAAAGGCTCCTATTTATAACTGCCTTGGTTCTGTTTATCTCGCCGTTTAGATCAACTATTTGGCGCTCTAAACGAATAATATCTATATCTGAGATAGCGCCCGTGCGTAACAATGGGCGAGTAACAGAGAGCTCTCTGTTTGTTAAGCGCAGCGCGCTCGTATGCTGCTCAAGTGCCGCTTTGGCTTCAATGTAATCTTGGTGTCGCTGCTCTAGTTGGCGTTTGTGAATACTTACTTGTTGCTCTAATTCTTGGCTGTTACTCAAATAAAGAGAACGCTCATGTTGCACAACTCTAGGCGCATTTTTAATAACAGACTCACTAAATACGAGCTCCTTTTTTTGAGTGAGTGCTCTGAGTCTCGCTACTTTTGCGCTTAACGACTCAACTTTGGATTGGTTTTCTCTAAAGCTAGAAATAAAGCGGGTAGGGTCTATTTTAATGAGTACATCACCCTCATTTACTATTTGCCCCTCTTTTACATTTATTTTTTCGACCATACCACCATCATAAGATTGAATAAGTTGTAATTTATTGGAGGGAATAACTCGCCCCTCACCACGAGCAACTTCATCTAAATTAGCAAAACCAGACCACACAATAAGGCATATAAACGTTAAACAAATTAAATAGAGCAATAACCTAGCGCTTGCTGGCTCCTGTTGCATTTTTTCCCACTGCGCATCGACTACCCAGTCTTGGCTATTAGGCGGAGAAATCCATCCTTTAAATAGTTTATTAAATATTGATGGCTTGCCTTGTTTTCTTGCTTCTATTGCTCTGCTAACAGATTCAAAGGAGCGCTGTTCAAGTGGTTTTTTATTGTCACTCATGAGGCTTGCTCCACTGTCTTATTATTTAACGCTGCAATTACTTTTTGTTTTGGTCCATCAGCAACTACTTTTCCGTTATCTAAAACTATAATTCGGTCAACAAGCTCAAGTAATGATGAGCGGTGAGTCACCACGATTAAGGTTTTATCTTTAGAATAACCCTTTAAATTATTAATAATTTTACTTTCACTATTATGATCTAGTGATGATGTTGGCTCATCTAGTAATAGTATCGGAGGGTCGTTAATTATGGCTCTTGCCATACCTACAGCTTGGCGCTGCCCACCTGATAATTGACGACCTTGCTCGCCTACTTGTAAATCAAATCCGTCTGGGTGCGAATTAATTAAATCAAATAATTGGCTTCGCTCACAGGCTTCAATAATTTGCTCGTCTTTGGCATGCCAAGCACTCATGGTGAGGTTGTCTTTCAAGGTTCCATAAAACAGAGCAACGGTTTGTGGTAGGTAGCCAATATTATGACGAAGCTCAGCTGGGTCAATTTGATGTATATCATTATTGTCCATCAAAATTGATCCTGAACAGGGGTCGTATAGTCCTAAAATAAGCTTTTCTAATGTACTTTTACCTGAGCCATTACGTCCTAAAATGGCGACTTTTTCACCGGCTTTAATTTTAAAACTAACGCCGTTGAGCGCATTATGAGATTCGTCAGAGTATTTAAAACATACATCTTTAAATTCTATATCACCCTTTAAAATAGGGTGGCTTAACCAATGCTTACCAGGTGGACGCTCGACCTCTTTTTCCATAATCTCGTTCAGTGATTGCATTGCTATTGCGGCATGATGATATTGTGCTAAAACAGCGGCCGACTGCCCGATTGGGCCCATAGCACGAGACGATAATAGGTAGGCTGCAATTAACCCGCCTTGAGTTAGCTCACCTTCAATAACGAGGTGTACGCCTATTATCATTATTATTACGCCTACGCATTGCTGTATCCATGATGCTGTATTTGATATAGAGCTTGAAACGAGTCGGCTATGTGCGTTTACTTGTGCAATGTAAATGGTAGACTTTTCCCATACAGACTGTGTTTTACACTCTGAGTGAAAGCTCTTTACATCTTCAATATTGGTTAAGCTTTCGACTAATACTGCATTTCGCATTGAGCTTGCTTTCATTGTTTGTTCTGAAAGAGCCTCAAGTTTGCGGTGTGCGGCTATAGCGTAAGCTAATAATATAAGTGCGCCCGCGATAATAGGTAAACTTAGAGGTACGCCAATAATGGCAATAACAATTAAATACAAAACTACGAATGGCAAGTCTACTAATGCGACAAGTGTTATGGAGCTAAAAAAGTTACGTACAGCTTCAAATGATTGAATGTTGCTAGCAAAGGAGCCTGCGGACGATGGGCGGTTTTTTAGTTTCATACCTAATACCCGCTCCATTATTACAGCCGATACTTTGACATCTATTCTACTGGCAGCAAGCTCTACAAAGTAGCCTCTTACTAAACGCAAAACAAAGTCAGCAGTGAGTGCTATTAAAATGCCAATGGCAAGTACCCATAAGGTTTCTGTTGCGTGGTTGGGCACTACGCGGTCATATACGTTCATTACAAATAAAGGCATAGCAACCGACAAAAAACCCAAAGCAACAGCCGAAATAATTACGTCCTTATAAAGTGAGCGGCATTCTTTAATTACTCCCCAAAACCATCCGTCTTTTGATAGTTTTTCAAGTACAGGTGTTCGCTCATCAAATGCAAACTCTGGTTGAGCATAAATAACTAAACCTACACTGTTAGCAGCTAACTCATCAATGCTTTGTTCGATAACTGATTCTGTAAGTTCTGGGTAAATTACACTCACCAACTGTTTATCGTAATCAATAGAATTAATAACACAGGCTTGGTTATCTTTTAAAATTAAGATGGCAGGTAGCAGTGCTGTATTAATTTTTTGTAATGGCTTATTAACTACTTTTGATTTAAAGCCGATGCGCTTTGCTGCGCGCGAAAAACCTGATGGAGTAAGATTTCCATCAGTTAGAGGAAGTCCATTTAATAGTGCTTCTCTTGAAAACTCTTTACCATGATGACGACATAAAACTGCTAGGCAGTCAACGAGGATGCCACCATGATCAAGTACATCGTTTAATTCCATACACCATCCAATGTTATGTAGAACTGCATAGGATTGTTACTAGTAAACCTAAACTCGACTTAAATATTTCATGCCGAGTTTAGGTTATTTACATAACGTTAATTGTCTTTAGGTATCAGTAATTACAGCTTCGATACGTCGATTCGCAGCATTTGCTCTTACTGATATTTCGTTTACACGTGGTTGATCGATGCCATACCCGAACGATTTAACACGTTTAGGTTCTACATCGAATTGCTTAATCAGAATTTCAGCTACGGCAAACGCACGTTTTTCTGATAGTTTACGGTTATATTTACGGTCTCCATCTAAAGAGGCATGACCTTGTATTTCAACCTGTTTAGTTGGGTTCTCTTTTAAAAAATCTGCAAGCCGACTAATTTCTTGAATATATTGAGACCTTACATCGCTTGAGTCAGCAGAAAAAGGAATACCAATTTCTATATTCGAGGTTGATGCGCTATAAATTGTGCAACCAGATAAATCTACATTTGTACTCAAAGGTGTGCTTGGGCAAGTGTCTTGCTCATTTGGTACGCCGTCACCATCATCATCGGTAAAGCTGCTTGCTGTCGTGTCGGTTTCCAACGGTATATCTAAGTACCTTGGCATAGCCGTTACACTCATGTATGCATTATCTTGCTTAGCTTTTTTTTGAAGAAATGCCTTGCGGCTAAAAGTGGTTGCTACATCGTAACTCGGACAGATATTTTGTGCGTTATGAACAATAGGGTCGTCAGTTAGCTCTTTTAATGTAGGGTATTTATCTGACATCACGTTAAGTGCTGGCAGTAATTTCCCCATTTCTTTTAGCATAGTTAAAATAGCTGATTGACGGTCGTAAAGCGCCACTATGTATGAACGTGTTGATTGAAATGACTCGTTTTCGGCATCAAGTACGTCTAGTAGAGTTCGTTGGCCTATATCGAATTGATCCTTATATGCAATTTTAACTTTAGTTGATGATTCGCGGTGTTGATCAAGCGCCGGTAACTTTTGCTCTAATATAGTGACGTTGTAATAAGCAATTTGCAGACTCTGACGAATATCAATACAAGACTGATCGCGTTGATATTTTGCAATGTTTATATCCTGATAGGCTTGTTCTAAATTGGCATTATCAAGACCACCATTATATAAATTATAGCTAATATCGATGCCGACTCGCGCTTCTGTTCTGGTTTCATTTTGACCAAGTTCATCTCTATCTTGGCTACCGTAGCGGGCAGATAAATCTACGTTAGGATGAAACGCTGCTTTTTGTGCTTTTGCGTTCGCTTTTTGTGCTTCAATATTATACAAAGAGGCGTAAAATGAAGGGCTATTTTTGTAAGCGACGTCTAGCGCTTGATTAACTGAAATTGGTATATTTTTTTCATCAAGGTCAGCTTGCTTTATATCGTTCATAGGAAGCTCTCCTACAACCCTTAAGTAGCGAGCGCTTACATCATGTAAATTTGAGTACTCCGTTAATACGTTAGATTGTGCTAAAGATAAGCGCCCACTAATTTGTTCTAGATCGGCAGCGCGCGCTACACCAGCTCCTACACTTTGTTCTATTTGTTGATATACAGACTCGTGCTCTTGTAAATTTGCTTCTGCAAGTTGTACTAACTCTTTGAATTTTTGTACGTCGAGCAGGGCTATTGAGGCTTCAAGTGCTGTTTGTTCTGTTTGAGAAATAAGCTCAAAGTACCTAATGAGTTGAATGCGTTTAAAGCGATCAACAGTATTCGAGGTTCTAAAACCGTCGTAAAGCATTTGAGTAACACTTAACTCGGCTGTATTACGGTTATATTCTTCTTCAACACCGTAATTTCTTCTTTCATAGCCCGCGCTTGCTGATACATCAACACTTGGTAAATAACCTGAGCGGGCAGCATCTACTCCATAAATCGAAGATTTAAAAGCATGCCATGCTTCTTGTACTTCAGGATTGTTTTCAATCGCTTTACTTGAGACATAGGTAAGTGGCATTGCTGATTGTTCATTTGCATGCACATAGTTTAGTAGAGTTGCGGCTGTAATCGTTAGTCCGATTAACATAGTCTCTTGATGTTTCTTAAAAGTGTTTTTTGTAATCATTTCTTCCTCTTAGATCCTGTTAAGACCGTAAATACTCCCTTAAGTATTTAGTAAAGGAATACTATTTTTGCAAGTAATCGTTTTGGTTAGCATAAAAAAAATTTTCTACCACTTTCTTGTTGATTTTTTATTTTTTGAATTTTTCTTTTAAACCTGTACTTGAGTACAGTATCTATGTGGCTTTTTTGTCCTACCTTTAACTTATTAGATTGTTATTTTAAAAAGTTTGAGGGTACCAAAATGGAAGCAAATCAACTGGTAGTTATTGATATTCAAGGTTCGGCAGGTGTGGTGCTGGATGATGGGTCAATAAGAGCATTAAATGTTGGTGACATTATCACCGTGGGTGATTTAGTTGTTACTGCTATTAAATCGTCTTTACAAATTGATGTGCAAGGTGAAACCTTATCTATACCCGCAAATCAAAAGGTAAAAATAACACCAGACTTATTAGCGAAAGAAGCCAGAGATTCTAGCGAAACAACTGTTTTTGATGAAAGTTTAGATGAAGCAATTGCAAGCTTAGATTTAGGGGCAGAGCAAGACCCATCAACAGCGGCTAATTCTGATGTAACAGATTTTTTAGATGCGTTAGAAGGTGATGGGGACATTCTAGATAATTTAGAGGCAACAGCCGCTGGTGGGGGTAACGCTGCGGGTGCAGATGGAGGCAGTTCGTTTGTACAGCTAACCCGAATTTCTGAAAGTGTTGATCCTAGTAGTGTTACTTTTGATTCATCTTTTGAGCAAGGCGCTAC
>NZ_JACJDN010000178.1:0-6847 GCF_014163565.1 Pseudoalteromonas sp. SR45-5
AAATAGCATTTCCTTTAAAGCCAGCACGTCCTGTACGACCTATGCGGTGTACATACTCTTCTGCGTGTTTTGGTAAATCAAAGTTAATAACGTGCGTTACGCTTAACAAATCTAAACCACGAGATGCAACGTCGGTGGTGATCAATATTTTAAAGTTTTCGCGACTAAATGAATCCATGATATCTAAACGTTTGTTTTGCGTTAAATCACCAGCAAGCGCTACAGATTTGAAGCCTTTAGCATTAAGCGCTTCACTCAAACGGCTCGTGTCAGAACGCGTTGCTGTGAAGATAATACATTGACCAACATCATCTTGGTTTAAAAAATGCTCTAATAACGCTTCTTTATGATCAAGGTGATCGGCAAGGTATAACGTTTGTTTAATATCACTATGTTGCTCGTTTGCTGCACTTAGCGTAATTTGCTTTGGTTTTTTTAATAGGTTACGTGATAGTGCATCTACTTGTGCATGGTCAAGTGTTGCAGAAAACAATAACGTTTGGCGTAGACGGTGATTAGCTTGCTCGTTAATCATTTTTAACTGCTCGGTAAAGCCTAAATCTAAAATACGATCGGCTTCATCAAAAATAAGCAGTTCTAGTCCACTCAATTGCAATGAGCGTTTTGTAATGTGATCAGCTAAACGCCCAGGTGTAGCAACTACGAATTGTGGGTCGTTTCTAAGAGCTTTTATTTGGTCATTAAAGTTTTCGCCGCCAAGTATTTTAACTGCCTTAATAGCTGTGCCAGCAATTAATAAACGCAGCTGAGTAAATACTTGCGTAGCAAGCTCACGCGTAGGAGCAACAATAAGTACACGAGGATCGCGTTTACTGAGTGCTTTTTGTTTCATAACCCTTTGTACAGCAGGTAATAAAAACGCCAAGGTTTTGCCCGACCCAGTTTTAGACTGAGCGAAAATGTCATGCCCTGCAAGTGCGGTAGGCACTGCATGCGCTTGAATATCGGTGGGCTGGGTGATCCCTTGATGTGCTAGTTGTGTTTCAAGGCGTGTATCAATCCCAAGATCAGTAAACTGCAATGTGTGTTTCTCCAAAATGAGCAAATTAACTCTATAAATTTATCAGCGCATTATAGCTTACACAGCTAGGTCGCTAACAGTAAAAACCAATCTATAGCGCTATTTTTTGCAATTAAACTAAAAAAGCGTAAAATACGCGCCCCATATGCGCCGGATTTACGATTCGGTAGACGCCAATATTGGCTAACAAGGCAAAATAGGAAATATAATGACTGTTGTTCATAAAGATAATGTAACGGGCGATCACTTTGTAGTGTGTGCGCTGTATAAGTTTGTAGGTTTACCTGAATTTGAAGCTATCCGTAAGCCATTACTAGAAGTGATGGAAGCAAATGAAGTACGCGGTACTTTATTGCTCGCTGCCGAAGGTATAAACGGCACTGTTTCTGCAAAACGAGAAGGGATAGACAACTTATTAGCATGGCTAGATGAGCAACCAAATTTAAAAAACATCGTTACAAAAGAATCTTACGACGATGAATGTCCGTTTTACCGCACTAAAGTAAAACTAAAAAAAGAAATTGTAACAATGGGCGTTGAAGGCGTAGATCCGCTTAAAGTTGTGGGTAGCTATGTAAAGCCAAATGAGTGGAACGCACTTATATCTGACCCTGAAGTAATTTTAATTGATACACGTAATGATTACGAAATTGAAATTGGTACATTTCAAAATGCGGTCGATCCAAATACTAAAACCTTTCGCGAATTTCCACAGTGGGCAAAAGAAAACTTAGACCCTGAGAAACACAAAAAAGTGGCGATGTTTTGTACCGGCGGTATCCGCTGCGAAAAATCGACAGCCTACATGAAAGAGCAAGGTTTTGATGAAGTTTATCACCTTGAAGGCGGTATCTTAAAATACCTAGAAGAAGTGCCAAAAGAAGAAACCATGTGGGAAGGCGAGTGTTTTGTATTTGATAATCGCGTTGCGGTTGATCATGACCTACAAAAAGGCTCTTATGATCAATGCCACGCGTGTCGTATGCCAATTACAGAAGACGAAAAGTTAAAGCCTGAATACATGGAGGGCGTCTCTTGTCATCATTGTATTGAAGAAGTAACGGACGAACAACGCGCACGTTTTGCAGAGCGCCAAAAGCAAATAGAATTAGCGCAAGCGCGTGGTGAGGGCCATATTGGTAATGAAGCACAAGCTGTTTTACAGCAACGTAAAGAAGCTAAAAAAGCCCAAAAAGACGCTCAGCGCGGTAAATAAATTTATACAATAAGTATTACATTTAAAGAGTCTATTTAGGCTCTTTTTTTGTGCCTAAATTTGTACAGTAATTGTTTTCACACCCCGATGATAGTGTTAATCTGCAAAACAGATTTAGTCATTTTAATGCGCATACAGGAAGGGATTTATGCAAGCCGAACAAGTTGAAATCGCACAATTTTTAGCACAACATCCTCCTTTTGATGACTTACCTCAAAAAGCGCTTAATGAGCTAGCTCAACAAGTAGAAGTGGCTTATTTTAGAGCAAAAACAGATATCTTGAGTTTTGGACAAGACATTTCTGATTTGTATATAATTAGAAGTGGCTCTGTAGAAATGTACCGCCGAAATGGCGAGCTGTATAATCGTTTGGCTACCGCAGGTATATTTGGTCAAATGGGTTTATTGATGAACCGTAAGGTACGTTTTCCTGCAACTGCTCTTGAAGATACGTTAGTATATTGCATAAATGTCGAGCTATTTAATCGTTACTGTGATGAGTTTGATGCGTTTGCTGATTACTTCGAAACAGACGGTAACGTGCGTTTGCATCAAGCTATTGTCGAACAAGCCGATGGCAATGACCTGACAACCGCGAAGGTAAAATCATTAATTCACAGAGATGTAGTCACCGTAGATGCAACCTCTACGATACAAGATATCGCTAAATTAATGACCGAAGAGGCGGTATCGTCAGTGTTGGTAACCGATGTAAATAAACCCATAAATGATGACCCAGAAGAAGATGATGGACAAGTAGTTGGTATAATAACCGATAGGGATTTACGCACTAAAGTAGTGGCTAAAGGGCTTGCCTTTAACACGCAAGCAAAAGACATTATGTCCACTAACTTAGTACTATTAGATGCTAATGACTATATTTTCGAAGCTGTATTGGCCATGCTTAGAGATAACTTACATCATTTGCCAGTAGTACAAAAAAGACGCCCAATAGGAGTTATCTCCCTCTCTGATATTTTGCGTTATGAATCCCAAAGCAGCTTATTACTTGTACGTGGCATACTGGCTCAACAAACAATAGAGGATTTGGCGCATTATGCACGCCAATTGCCCAATGTGTTTGTTCGTATGGTGAATGAAGATGCAAACTCACACATGGTTGGTACAGCCATGGCTGTTATAGGGCGTACATTTAAACAAAGACTACTTGTATTAGCAGAAGAAAAGTTTGGGCCACCTCCTGTGCCTTACTGTTTTATTGCTCTGGGCTCAATGGCTCGAGACGAGCAACTTATTGTAACCGATCAAGACAACGCGCTTATTTTAGATGACAGTTATGACGACGAAAAACATAACGCGTATTTTCAAAATATTGCCGATTTTGTGTGTGATGGTTTAGCGCAGTGTGGTTACACCTACTGTGATGGAGAAATTATGGCGTCGTTTAAAAAATGGCGTAAAACTCGCTCACAGTGGTTCGATCAATTTGCAGATTGGATCGCGCAGCCAAAACCACAAGCATTGCTTAATAGTTCTATATTTTTTGACTTAGACGGTGTGTGGGGTAAAACCAAGTGGGCCGACGAGCTTAAAATATTTATAGCAAAACAAAGTAAAGTAAATCGCGTATTTTTAGCTAATATGGCAGCAAATGCTAGAAATAGAACACCTCCACTAGGTTTCTTTAAAGGCTTTGTTATGGAGCATAATGGCCAACATAAGCGTTCAATGAACTTAAAGCGAAGAGGGACTGCACCTCTTTCTGATGTTATTCGCGTGCACGCATTGGCTATTGGTTCGCGTAAACAAAATTCGTTTGAGCGACTAGAAGACATTATTGAAGCGAAACTTTTACCACAGGGTAAAGCGCAAGATTTACGTGATGCACTTGAGTATATTGCCATGATGCGAATTCGCCATCAAGCGTGGCAAATAGAGAAGGGCGAAGAGCCCGATAACGACTTAGATCCACATTTACTTTCTCCGTTCGAGCAACGAAACTTAAAAGAGGCATTCGCCATTTTAGAAAAAGCACAAAGCTATTTAAAATTTAGCTACACAGCAAACTCTGGTGTGAAGTAGCCTATGAATCCGCGTAATCATAAAGCAATTGATTGGCAAGCTAGGTATAACGAGCTTGCCAATAGCACCAAAAATAAACTCCTAAAACACTTTTATGCGGGTGCTTATAATCAAAACAAAGCTGCAATAAAAGACGTGCCTTTTGTAGCAATGGATTTTGAAACAACAGGCTTAAATAGTCAAAACGACGATATAGTGAGTGTTGGTTTGGTGCCGTTCAATTTAGAGCGCATTTATTGTAAGCACAGTCGGCATTGGGTTGTGCAGCCTAGGCGAAACCTTCATGAAGAGTCTATTTTAATACATGGAATAACGCATTCTGAGGTGGACGACGCCCCCGACTTTAATCAAATTATAGAGCCTTTACTTGAAGCGCTCAGTGGTAAAGTTGTCGTGGTGCATTATGCCGCAATAG
Source organism: Pseudoalteromonas sp. SR45-5 (assembly GCF_014163565.1). NCBI lineage: Bacteria > Pseudomonadati > Pseudomonadota > Gammaproteobacteria > Alteromonadales > Pseudoalteromonadaceae > Pseudoalteromonas > Pseudoalteromonas sp. SR45-5. The sequence continues at coordinate 4,718 of NZ_JACJDN010000178.1, forward strand.
AACGTCACTTTTTAAATAATGCGTTATTGTTAAGGCTTAAAGAAGGTATTGAGTTTGCACTTGTTGATACAATGGAAATAGAAAAAAGAGCGCTAAAAGCAAGGCAGGGTTTATTAGGGCGATTGTTTAACACAAAATTAGGTTCTCTTAGGCTAACAGATTGCCGTGCGCGTTATTCCCTACCAGCATATCAAAATCACAATGCGTTAACGGATGCACTTGCTACAGCAGAACTTTTACAAGCGCAACTGAGTTATCATTATCGTGTAGATACTCCAATCTCAGAGCTGTGGTTCTAGCTTTTAATGACCAAACAAAAAAACGCCGCAAAAATTGCGGCGTTTTCGTTACTAATTAAAAGTGTTACTTACTAAAAGTATTATTTAACTGGGCGAGGCTCAGTTCGTAAACCTAAAACTAAACTTAAACACATAAATAATAATACAATAGTAAATGGCAAGCCTGTAGAGACAGCACCTGCTTGTAGTGCTTCAATTGCTTGTGTGCCACCAATCCAAAGTAAAGCAGCTGCAATTGCGCCCTCAACCGATGCCCAAAATATACGTTGTGGTACCGGTGCATCAATTTTACCGCCAGCTGTAATTGAATCAATTACTAATGAACCAGAGTCAGATGACGTAATGAAAAATACCAACACTAATAAAATTGCAATAAACGATAAAATATTAGATAAAGGTAATTCATCAAGCATTTGGAACATAGCTAAAGGTACATCAGTTAAACCATTAGTGCCTAACGCACCAACACCATTAACTACTTGATCAATCGCAATACCACCGTAAATAGACATCCATAAAACAGTAACTAGAGTAGGAATAAGTAAAACCGCAATTAAGAATTCACGAATTGTACGACCACGTGATACACGCGCGATAAACATACCTACAAACGGTGACCAGGAAATCCACCAAGCCCAGTAAAACACAGTCCAACCATGCATCCATGTTTCGTCTTCACGACCGTGAGGATTACTCAATGGAATAATATTTTCTACATAGCCCATCACGGTAGTGGGTACATTACCCATTGCTACAGCAAAGCCTACTAAACATACAAACAATAATAATGAAAACGCAATTAGCATATTTACATTACTTAGTAGTTTCACACCACCGTCAATACCACGAACCACAGAGACAATGGCTAAAAGTGTTACACCCGCAATAACTAGAATTTGAGAGCCAATGCCACCTTCTGTACCAAATACATGGTTAATACCTGCAGAAGCTTGTTGCGCACCTAAACCTAAAGATGTTGCAAGGCCAAATAACGTAGCAAGTACAGCTAAGATATCAATGATATGGCCAGGCCAACCCCAAGCTCTATCACCTAATATAGGGTAAAAAATAGAACGAATTGAAAGCGGTAAACCTTTGTTATAGGTAAAAAATGCAAGAGATAAACCAACAACAGCGTAAATAGCCCAAGGGTGAAGACCCCAATGAAACATAGTTGCGCCCATTGCTAATTTTGCAGCTTCTGGTGTATTAGCGGCTACATTAAGCGGTGTTTCGTACCAACCAGTAAAGTAAGCAACTGGTTCAGCAACGCCCCAAAACATAAGGCCGATACCCATACCGGCAGCAAATAACATAGCAAGCCATGAAACGCGAGAGTGAGAAGGTTTAGCGCCATCACCACCAAGGCGAATATTACCGTAAGGAGAAACAATAAGTGCTAAACAAAAGAGTACAAAGAAGTTAGCAGCCCACATAAATAGGGCATCAAAATTATTAATAATATCGGTCTTGATACTATCAAGCGCTGTTTTTGCAGTTTGTGGGTCGGTAACAAGTATGGCGATTAAAAAGATGACAATCAGGCCCGCACTAGTTCCAAAAACAGGGTTGTGAATATCAAACCCCCACTTTTGTACGTTGTCCTGACCTACGGTGTAATCCGTGTTGTCAATACTATATTTGTCATGATTTTCCTTCATGCAATACCTCTTTAGTTGTCCTAACAAGCCAAAATAAATTCGGCGTCATATCGAATTACATTAGTCTTTAAATATTAAGTAAAAAGTAATACCGTAATTATTTGAAGACTAACTAATTTGAAGCGTGATCATACAGCTAGTAGTGTATGAGTTAAATATTAAATGTAAAT
>NZ_JACJDN010000179.1:0-6828 GCF_014163565.1 Pseudoalteromonas sp. SR45-5
GCTTGTTATAGCTCGTTAATTCTACATTCTACGTCTTTAAGCTCAATAGTGGCTTTACTATCAAGGTGGCGTATATAGCATTGCTTGCCTTTAATCATCAATTCAAACTGATCGGGTGTATTGCGACTTTGCGTGTCGATAATATTATTGCCATCCACATTGCTAAGGGTTACTGTGCTGCTGGTAGTAAATACATTCTCAGCTAATTGAGTTTCTTGTATATGTACAAGTGTTTTAATTGCTTTGCTAACGGCTGTTTTATTTGGCTTTGCCAGTAGAGCATGTTGCAGCTTAGGTGTCGGATCTGGATTTTGAGATATGCAGCCATTGAGAAAAAACGCAGAAAATACAACGATTAGTAAAAAGTACATTTTCATAAATTGGCCGTATTATTATAAAAAGAGAGTTTAATATAACTAGTTTTACTTAAACTTGATAGTAGTGCTTAGCGTTTGCATAGCTAAGGTCATGCCATGTCTTATCGTTTGAGCATAACGCCTTATGGCAGTGCCATAGGTTGTTGTAGCTTGTATTTATTTGGCACACAGGGAAGTTGCTAGCAAACATAATACGCTGCTGGCCAAAGTGATTAAAAAGAAAATTAAAACACGCGGCTTGTTGCTCACTGGTGAGCCTAAGTAATTCAAAACCAGAGAATTTAATTGCTATGTTGTCGTGCTGAGCAAGTAACTCAGCACCTTGTTGCCAGTCATTTAAATTACTTGGCAGTCCTGCATGATTAATTATAATTTGAAGCTGCGGTAGCTGCTTAGCGTAGTAAGCTATTTGTTTGGTTATTTCGCTATTTTCAATATCAAATTGAGCTTCAAAATGCAGTTTATTTGTAGCCAATAAATTAAGGTTATTAATACAATGAGGGCTTTTTAGTCTCACTGCATCATCTTCTTCGGTTATATCTCTTATACCACAAAGGCTTGAATGAGCCAGTGCATTCAGCGCGTGATTAAATTGCTCTGCGGGCGCATCAATTTGGTTGTAACTAATAGCCTTAAATGAAAGGTTTTTTAAATGCGAGCTTAGCCAGTTTAACTCGTTTATAGGTGATTGATTATCAAACCCAGCCTCAATGTGCACAATACCCGCAAGTTCAAAATCAGTACTTTTAACAAGTTGCTTTGCACTTATTGGTTGTTTAATTTTTTCTAGATTAGGCCATGCTGGTGGGTTTTCGCCTTGTAGCCAAGTATATTGCCCCTCGGCAAGATTAAAAAAATGCACATGAGGGTCAATAATTTGCATGCTCATTGGGCTGTATAGCCGCCATCAATACTTTGTAAGCTACCAGTAATAAAGCTGGCATCGTCGCTTGCTAAAAAGCTCACAAGAGCAGCAACTTCGTCGGCTTGACCTAATCGGTTAAGCGGTTGCAGACTTGCTTCCTCGGCAACTATTTCAGCTTTGTTTGCGCCACTTTTTGCGCAGTACGCATCTATCGCGTTATGAAATAGCGGGGTTTCTATTGTGCCAGGGCATACCGCATTTACTCTAATATTAAAGCTCGCGTAATCAAGCGCCGTTGTTTTGGCCATTGAGGCAAGGGCATGTTTTGTTAGGTTATACGCAAAAGAGTTTTGCTTACCTATAATTGCTTGATCGGATGCGACTAATATAATAGCGCCGCTATTTTGCGCTTTCATGCTTGGCAATACGCTTTGTACTGCGGCATACGCGCCTTTAACATTAAGCGCAAAAAGTGCATCGAGAGTTTGCTCGTCGGTGCTTTCTATATTTGCGCTTAAGTGTTTTCCAGCATTAGAAACAAGTACATCAATACGTTTACTTTGTTCACAGATAGCGTTGATGCAGCTTTGTACCGCCGATACATCACTTACATCACACTGATGAAATATACCAGTTTCGCTTGGCTCTATATCAAGGTTATGTACTTTATAGCCATTACTTAGCAAACGCTTTACAACGGCTAGACCAATTCCTTTTGTACCACCTGTAACTACTGCAACTTTAGACATACTTACTTCCTTTATTGCTAACTAGTGAGAGTGACCGCAGCCGCCTTCAGCGTGCACATGTCCGTGAGAAACTTCTTCACTTGTCGCTTCACGTACAGATACAACTTCAACGTCAAACGTGAGTGTTTTGCCCGCAAATGGGTGGTTTAAATCACAATCTGCGTTAAAACGACCAACCTTAACAATAGTAACCTGATGACGACCTTGGTTAGAGCTAACCATTGCTGTCATACCTGGTTTCCATACTTTAACGTCGCCTTGTAGGTGCTTAAGCGGAATACGTTGAATTAAATCATCAACACGCTCGCCGTACGATTCACTTGGCTCTAGAGTTACACTAAATTTTTCGCCAGCTTCTTTGCCTTCAAGTGCTTTTTCTAAACCAGGAAGCATGCCTTCGCTGCCATGAATGTAAGTAAGTGGCGCTTCGTTTGTGCTACTTTCAATTTGTTCGCCCGCTTCGCTAAGGGTGTAATGAAATTCAACTGCTGAATTTTTGCTAATTTGCATGCTTGTCTCTTCAAATAATAACTATGTTAGGGCGCAATTTTACGCGAAATATACTTGTTTATAAACTTAACGTGGCTGATTTAGTGTTTTTTGTAAATCTAGCAGTAAATCTTTTTTTATTGGTGCTGCTTTTTGCTTTTCAGCCTGTGGTATAAACAGTACTAATTGAGTGCCAGGCTTTAAAATACTTGATGCAGAGAGTTTGTTCCATTTTGCCAAGTCGCTATGAGGTACATCATAAAGCTGACTTATACTCCAAAGGCTATCGCCTGACTTAACTTCGTAATCTATTTCAATGGTGGGGATCGCAATCTCTTGGTGTTCTAAATAAGGGCTGATTTTGTAATCAACAGTTAATGTGCTTGGCAGAGTTTTAGGTTGTCCAACTAATAACTTTTCTCCAACACCTATTAAATTATTATTTTTATTATTAAGTTGTTTTAAAGCTTTTACAGACATACTAAAACGCCTGGCGATACTGTAAAGCGTATCGTTTTGTTTAACGATGTACTCTCCAGCAAAGTTTGATTTGAAGAACTGACTTTTTAATAATGCTTCTTGCCCTATAGGCAGCAGTAAAGTGTGCGGCCCGTTAGGTGAGCTTTGATTTTTTAAATATCCCTGATTAATAGCATGTAACTGCTTTGAACCTATACCAGAGAGCTTGGCAATGACTGAAAAGTCGAACTGCTGGCCTATGTTCATCTGTGTTGTAAATGGTTTATATGCAAGCTTTGGGCGTTTAATGCCCTTTTGTGGATGTTTAACTAAATAGCTTAAAGCGAGTAATTTGGGTACATAATCAGCGGTTTCTTTTGGCAGGCTGAGCGACCAGTAATCGGTGCTTTTACCGCGTTTTTTATTTTTTTCGATTGCACGTTTAACACGGCCCTCACCACTATTATAAGCGGCCAAAGCATGTAGCCAATTACCATCAAAGCGTTTATGTAAATAACTTAAGTAATCAAGTGCAGCATCGGTTGAAGCAAGTACGTCTTGGCGCCCGTCATACCATTGGTCTGACTTAACACCAAAGTGATGCGCCGTTGCGCCAACTAACTGCCAAACACCAACAGCTTGCTGTGATGAGGCTATTGTTGGTCTAAAATCGCTTTCTACAAATGGTAGTAATGCGAGCTCCATAGGTAATTGCTTTTGCTCAATTTTTTTTACGATGTGATACAGGTAAGGCGCTGCGCGTTTGCTCACCGTTTGTAAGTAGTTAGGTTGCTTTGCATACCAGCTGATACGCTTTTTTAAAGCGCGATTTTGATAAATCGTAAAGTGTAGATTATTGGCTATATGCACCCACAGATCGGTGGTTTTTGGTGGGCGCTTTTTTACGATTGTTTTTTTGAATTGAAGTGGCGTAACTGGCTCATTAACTTGAGGCGTTTGAGCTACTTCATCGTCAATATCATAAGTATAGTCAGGCTCAAAATGAGTAAATATTTGTGGAGCGTCTTGTGGTTCTTGTTCCGTTGATTGACAACCAAATAACAAAATACCCAAACAACATAAAACCAAACTGCGCATAGTGATCACTTTTGTAAATTCCTTTTATTATTTTAACACAATCCGTTGTGTTGAGTTATTCTGCGCTTTTTGCGCGATTTAGGCCAGCTTGTAAAAAGAAGTTGCTCGATTTTATATTAAGCGCTTCTTGTTTATAAGGCTCAATAACTGATTCAGGAAACGATAGCATTAACTGCTCAATACTTTGATCTTTATTGTTTTTAACGTGCTCTGTTATGGCTGTTAAAAATGATAGTGGCTGTTTCAGCTGCTCTTTTGTTAATGTGCCGCCGTGGCCAGGTATAATAATAGTGAGCTTTTCGTCGTTAATATATTGCTTAAGCAACGTTTGCCAACTTTTAAGTTCGCCGTGACCAGGGTAAGGAAGCCAGTCAACGATATCGCCACCAATCAGCACACTGCCCTTATTAGTAGTAATAGTTAAATCACCGTTAGTATGGGCTTGCTGCGGCTCAAGCGTTACCTCAAAACCACCAAGGTCGATAATTTTACGACTATTAATTACTATTTCGGGTTTGCTAAGCTGATACTCCTGCCAGCGAAAAAGTCGCTTTTTTGCAAGCTTTAACTTATCACGCCATTTAGCTTGCTCTTCTTTAGGGACATTCGCTAATCGTTGGTAGCTCAGCTCAATGCTCTTTTCATAGGTGTCTAGTTTGTCGGTATATGCTGTTTGGTAAAGGCTAAAATTTTTATTTACTTGCTGATGAACAACGAGCTTGGCATCAGGATAAAAATTTTGCATAACCGCCATACCTAGCAAGTGATCGTCATGGTAATGCGTGGCAACCAAATAGCATAAAGGTGTTTTAAGGCGTTTTTTTAAATCTTCAGCAAGTTGTTCAACTGCAGCAAAATTGGCACTCGTATCAACCAGTAGGGCACATTTTTCGCCTTCAATTAATACTTGGTTAGAGTCGTAAAAGCGAAGCTTGTCTTGTTGCTTTAAAAACTGAATATGAGGGTTTATTGTATTCCAAATAACGGCAGCGTAGGTGCTAGGTGCTATTGATAGTAAAGTGCATGACAATAGTAAGTGCTTACATGAAGAGGTTATGTTTGAAAGTTTTAACTTCATTTATTATCTCTACGCTGAGGTTTAATTACTTTAATAATAAACAAAAAGCGCAGTATGCGCTTTTTATTTTTGGTGTTTGGGGTCATTTGCCAAATGCTGACTGAGTTTATCAATCAATTGGTCTTGATGCTGTTGTTCAACTGTAGCCTGTGTTTTTGCTTCTAGCAATTCGTGGCTTAAGTTTAATGCTGCCATTAGTAGGGCTTTTTGATCGTTTCTAACGGTTGAGCGTTGTTTCATTTGCTCAACTAAGTCATTTAGATTTTTAGCTGCTGCTATTAATGCATCTTCCTGCCCTTCGGGGCAAGCAAATTGCTGCTCTTTACCTAGCAACTCAACAGTGACCCGCTGGTTTTGCAGCTCAGACATTAGCTAGCCTGTTGTGCGCTTTGTAATTTATCAAGAAGACCAGATAAAGTAGTGCTGGCATCTTTTTGCTTTTCTTCATTTTCTAAAGCTTCAAGCTGTAGTAATTCGTTTTCATCGCTTAGTTTAGTGTTCTGTTCTTTTAAAGTAGCAACATCTGTTTGTAATTGATTATTACGTTCGATTAAAGAATCGATCAGTTGTTCGAGTTGTTGAAGAGTAGTGTTGTTCATAAAGGCGCTCATATAACTGTAATTAATGTCATGCAAATGTAAAGCAAAGTGTGTTGATTTGCCAGCATTTACGGTGGTTTTAGCTGATTTTTCTTCTGCGTTAAGGGATAATTCAGCATATGAGCTTTTTCATTCAGAAATGGTTCACTTTAACACTCTCTTATCTTGGTGTGAGTTGCCAAAGCCTAGTGCTTATGGTTCACTTACGATATTAAATTGCGTATGGCGAAAATAAATAATGCTTAGTTACAGACACTCATTTCATGCGGGTAATCCTGCCGATGTACTTAAACATTTAGTACTGGCACAAGTACTAAATTACCAAACAATTAAAGATAAACCGCTTGATTATATAGACACGCATTCAGGTGCTGGCTTTTTTGAACTGGCAGCTGCTGATGCGCAAAAAACGCAAGAGTATCAAGATGGTATTGAAAAACTTTGGCAACATAAAAGTGAACATGCTGAGCTTAATGAGTACATTGAATTAATTAAGTCATTTAACGACACTGACGAACTTGCATTTTATCCGGGTTCACCAAAAATTGCAGAGCATTACTTGCGCCGCCAAGATAAGGGTTGGTTTTTTGAACTGCACCCGCGCGATTTATTATTACTTGAAGAAAATATGCAAGGTAAGCGCTCCATTCGTGTGCGCGGAGAAGATGGCTTTACCGGCTTAGTAGGATTATTACCACCAGCATCTCGCAGAGCGTGTGTGTTAATTGACCCTCCGTACGAAATTAAAGATGACTACGAAACGGTTGTAAAAACCTTAGTTAAAGCTCATCAGCGTTTTGCTACAGGTACTTATATGATTTGGTATCCGGTAGTAGACAGAGAGCGCATTGATAATATGGAGCAGGGCTTAATTGATTCAGGAATGCGCAACATTCAGCTATTTGAATTAGGCACTGAAGCGGACACTGACGTACACGGCATGACAGCATCTGGCATGATTGTGATTAACCCTCCATGGAAGCTAAAGCAAACAATGGATGCAATAATGCCTGAACTTGTTGATTTGTTGAGTGAGCCAAGTGGTTTTTACAGAAGTGAACAACTCGTTGATGAGTAGCTTTAAATAGTGCTTACAATGAATGATAAAATGCCC
>NZ_JACJDN010000017.1:0-17073 GCF_014163565.1 Pseudoalteromonas sp. SR45-5
TATTTCAGATGGTTAATGGGTATTGCGTATAAAAAAGAGAATAAATGTGCGGTTTCCCACACACCATAAAAACGAAGTTGTCACATAAACCACACAATTTAGTCAATAAACATATCACGGTTTAAATTGTATTTACTCATTTTATCGTAAAGGGTTTTACGAGCGATTTGCAGTGTATCCATCGTATTTTTAATACTGCCATGGTTACGCTCTAGGGCTTCTTCTATTAACGACTGCTCATAAAAAGCAACTTTTTCAGATAAGCTTAAATCGGGAGAAAGCTCACCTTTAGCCTGCGTTTTACTAACACTAAAAGCAAGTTCTACTCCTAATAAAACCGCGCGCTCAGCTTGGTTTCTAAGCTCCCTTACATTACCAGGCCAGTCGTACGCTAAGAGTCGCTGTTGTATTTCGCTATTAAGAGGTGCTGGCGGCTTGTGATAGCGTGTTGCTGCAATAGAGCTAAAGTGCTTAAACAGTAATACTATATCTGCTTTTCGAGCTCTAAGAGGCGGTATATCGACTTTTACCAAACTTAGCCGATAATATAAATCTGCTCTAAATTCACCTTTTTCAACTAATAAAAGCAAATCTACTTTAGTGGCTGCAACAATTCTTATATCTAATTCAATTGCTTTATTATCACCTACTGGAGTTACTTTTCGCTCCTCTAATACGCGTAATAATTTAACCTGCAACGACATTGGGGTACTTTCTATTTCATCTAAAAAAACTGTACCACCTTGTGCGAATTCAAACTTTCCCTTACGAGTGTGAGTTGCTCCGGTATAGGCACCACTTGCAGCACCAAATAACTCGCTTTCTATCAACTGCTCAGGCACCGCGCCGCAATTTATAGCCACAAAGTTACTTGCTGAGCGAATACTTTGATCGTGTAAGTAACGCGCTACTAGCTCTTTACCCGTGCCAGTTTCACCTTCAATCATTACATCAGCTGGGGTATCAATAACCGTATTGAGTAAATGCATCATATCTTGCATTTTAGGAGTATCACCCAGGATTCGTACACCCGGCGCTGAGGTTTTTTGTACAGCAAGTTTTAGTGCACGATTTTGAATCACTAAGCTACGCTTGTCGCATGCTCTTGCTATGCAATCAAGCAATGTTTCGTTTACTGGTTTTTCAAATAAGTCATACGCGCCTAATTGCATAGCTTTAACAGCAATAGTTACATCGGCGTACCCTGTTAAAAATATAACCGGCAGTTCACTATCAAATGCCGTGACTTGCTCAAGCAAAGTAAGCCCATCCATTGCAGGCATATTTATGTCACTCAGTACAACCCCCATAAAACGTCGATTAAGCTTTGTTAGAGCCGTACTTGCATCATTAAAGCACTCAACTGTATAGCCTTCGAGGGTAAGTAATTGTTTTAATGAATCTCTGATCATCGCTTCATCATCAACTACAATGATGTGCTTACACGGTGAGTTTTCAATCATCTGTTTTATCCTGCGTGCTTGATAGACTGATTATAAACTCAGCCCCGCCTTGCAGTCGATTGTGCGCACTTAAAGAGCCATTAAACGAGTCAATGATTTGTTTTGAAATAGATAATCCAAGGCCTAAGCCGTTACTTTCTTTAGTACTATAAAAAGGTTCGAAAATATTACCAAAAGCATGTTGCTCTATTCCAGGCCCTGTATCTAAAATTGAGAGTTTTACTCGATTATCAAAGCACTCAACATTAAAACTTAATTTACGTATTATTGCGCCATTCATAGCTTGGCTCGCGTTAGTTATTAAGTTAACCAACACTTGCTCAAATTTAAGTGAATCAACCCACACTATTAACCCACTATCTAAATTAGGCTGCTCTACGTGTACGTTATCTTGTTTTAGTTGTGAGCTGGCAATCATCAAGGCGTTATTTAATAAACCAGCTAACGGATAAGGTCTTAATTGAGTTTGTGATGGTTTGCTAAAATGTTTTAGCTGCCCCACTATTTTGTGTACGCGACCTACAAGCCCCTCAATCACAGTTATGCTTTCGCCAAGTGCGGTGTAATTTTGCTTAGCGAGTAAACGTTTGGCGCTTGCTAGGTAAGTATTCATAGCGCTAAGGGGCTGGTTTATTTCGTGATTAATACCTGCGCTTAACTGCCCAATTGTTGCAAGTTTTGCTGATTGAACTAATGCAACTTGCGTTTTCTCAAGCTCTTGTGTGCGCTCAATCACTTTTTGCTCAAGACTATGCCTAGAGTAAACGAGCTTTTTATAACCCGCAAAACGAGCAAGTAAACTATAACCAACAATCATAACTAAAGCATAAATACTAAATGCCCAAAACAAGCGTATTAATTGAGCTGAATTTACTTTTGTAATATCAACAAGTACGTTCATATGTGCACTAAAGTAACGCAATGGTTTTGTCGCACTCACATAAAGGTTTTTATTAATTCTGAAATGCGAAATACCCTGGCTCTTATATTGAAATTGCTTAATATATACAGGTTGATGATCTAAATAAGCACGGCGTAACTTTATATTACGTCGCTTTGTTATATCAAACTCACTGAAGCTATTTAAACGCCATGTTTGCATATCAGACATCGCAATTACATTATCACTAAGCTCTAAATAAAAATGGCTACCTTTAGATGTATTTAAAAGCTCTCTGTCGTTTTCAAATTTGCTTACATTCACTTTTAATACAACAACACCAACCGCTTTGTTGTCGTGATAAACAGCCTGCGAAAAATAAATACCACGCTCTTTTGAACGCATACCTAGTGCAAAGTAGGCCACTTTTTCACCTGCAAATGCACGTTTAAAGTAAGGTCTAAAGGCAAAGTTACTGCCTAAAAATGTGTAATCGGCTTGCCAGTTACTACTTGCCGTTACTGCGCCTTGGGCATTAAGTACAAATATATCTGATGCACCACTGGCTTGTTGTATATCAGCTAAGTAGTTATTTATAGCGTTGTAATGGGCTTGGTCGCCGTTTGCAAATTCAATCATTAACTGATTATAAGTAAGTAGCTGGGGAATAGCCGAAAAACGAGCGAGTTCAGTATCAATGTAATTATTTAATTGAGTAACCTGACGCTGCGCTTGAGCTGTTGCTTTTTCAATATCGTGAGCGCGGCCTACCCAAAATGTAACAACCAAAATTAATACTAATAATATACATACTGTAATTATTTTTTTAGAAAACGTAAACATGGCCTACCCGAGAAATAGCCTAAAAATTTAAGGTCGCTAGTGTAACGACTTATATGAGGCAGGGATATAAACTTTTTGTTAACAAATGAATTTAATTATACTTGTTAATTAAATTTAGTCCTAAAAACAAAAAACACCGCAAACAGTTGTGCTTGCAGTGTTTAAGGTTTAGAACAAAATTAATACGTTATTAATTTGTAGCTAAAGCTGATCTGTTTTTTAGGTATTTGTATAAACCAATTAATGAAGCAGCTATCCAAAATATTTCTATCACAAAGCTCGCTAAATTAAAGTTATAGCAAAGGCTAATTAACAACAAAATCGCCCCTGTTAAATTCATCATATTATACGTTAGGCTAGATGGAGACGTCTTTCCTAGCTGCAGTAAGAAAAATGAACCAACTACTAAAAAAGTACCTGTCATACCTATGATGTCAAATAAGAGTGCTATCACGAAACTATCCTTTATCCATTTTTAAATAACCCAATAAACTGGCCCGATCCATGGGGAGGGTATTTTTTCATTCATTGAAACAGCAAACCGAGCGATTCTATCAATATGGTAAATTCTAACAAGGCCATATGTCCGTATGAATAAATTTTACTGTATCTGAATTATTTAAACGTTACTTTGCCACCAATTATTTTATAGGCAGGCGCACCACGAATAATCGCTTCTCGGGCAAAAGGCCGACTACAGTTAGGGCAAATACAGGGCTCTTGTGTAAAGTCTTGACTAATACGCTCTTTAAAACACTTAACTAATGCTCCTTTGCCTCCTTTTCGATACTTAAATAAGGAAGCTTTACAAGCAGAGCAAAAAATATCGACCGTTTTAGTGGGGCCTTTTTTATTAGGTTTTGCCATTAAGTCCTGCTGTACTGTATAAAAAATTATTCTTTATGATACCAGTTTATAGTAATTCGTTTAATTAAGTGATCTATTTGAGGGTAGAAAAACGTGTTGATAGCTAGGCGAAGATTCGCTATTTAACTGTTCTAAATGAGAATTTTTTAACACAGGGAGCGACACGTTTAGCCTCGAAAAATGATTAAGTATGATTGCTCATTGGTATTAGGTGGGTAAAGGTGACCACTGGGTTTTAAAATTTTTACGCGGTATGGATATTAAAGTGAGCTCATAATAATTTAATGATGATGAAAAATATAACCTAATCTTTGAAAAAGAAGCGGTTTAATTGAGATGATAATACATTCATATTAAAAGGTTTGATTATAAACCCCGATACTTTAGCCGCAATAACTTGCTTAACTTTATCTGTACTATCCTCACAGGTAACCATCAACACAGGAATATCGGCAAGGGCTCTGTCTTTTCGAATGTTTGTGAGTAAATCAACACCATCCATTTTTGGCATATGAAGATCTGTAATAACCAAATCGAAATGTTGGTCACGCAATAAAGCCAAAGCTTGTAATCCATCTGTAGCTTCAACGATATTGCAATACTCCAATTTTCTTAGCATATTAATTAAAACATGACGCATGAGCGGCATATCATCAACTACTAATATTTTCATTAATACTGCTACCAAATCATGTAAATACGATTATATAAACCTACTCTACTCTCAGGTAAGAATCAAACCGGGCATTAACGGCTACTCAACCCTTACGGCCAAATACCTAAAATAAGCCCCATTAACGAAAACTGTAAAATACAGTAACTCCCATTAATTAAAAATAGTTTTAAAGGGCGTTGCTCAAATATATAACTTAACCCTAGTGAACTACTGATCCAAAAAAAGCCGATCACAAAGCCTGTTCCTACACACTCAACTAAACTTGCGTCTTTACCTAAAAATAGAGACAACATTAAAGCCGCTATAAATACTAAAAAGAAGCTGCCGCCAAATATCAACTTAGGATTGGCTGATTGTAAATCAAGGTCAGTTAAGCCAATACTTTCTAGCCAAGCGTTTTTAAAGAGTGCTTTTGAGTACCATATGCCGCCAAGCATAAAAGAAGACAGTGCAGCCACCAGTATTGCAAAATAATCTACATCTAAAAGGTTCATACAAACAGCCGTATACAAAATGTGTAATACCGTTTGGTATTAAATATTAACGGTATAAAGATACTCTCAATGTAGTTACAAATAAGGTATTGAGCAAATTGCTTAACTTGAGTTAATTGCCTTTATGGAGAGTAATTTTAAAAATAAAGGCTATAAATCGCCAAATTTAGCGCTAGTTAACGCCGCTAAATTAGTTGGGGAGAGTGCGATTTCTAAACCTCGCTTTCCGGCGCTCACATAAATAGTATCAAAAAGTGAAGCACTACTATGAATAAACGTAGCTAAGCGTTTTTTTTGTCCAAGTGGACTTACTCCCCCTAAAATATAACCAGTGCTAGCTTGAACTTTTTGCGGGGCAGCCATGGCTACTTTTTTGGCACCACATAGTTTTGCCAACTGTTTTAAGTTAACTTGTTGCGACACAGGAGTAACAGCAACAATTAGCTGCCTTTCATGCGTTTCAAGAACGAGAGTTTTATATACTTGGGCGCTATCTAAATTTAACTTTTCAACAGCTTCAAGCCCATATTGACTATTACCTGCATCGTGTTCGTAACTGAGTACTTCAAAGGGGATTTTTTGTTTTTTAAGTAATTCGATTGCTGGGGTCATACTATTTAATCGTGTTTTTTTTAACAGTAACAAAAATAAAATTTAAAGCAAAAAAAACGACGCTAAAAAGCGCCGTTTCATTATTAATAATAATTTACTTAGTTAAATCATCAAAAAACTTTTTAACACCGTCAAAAAAGCCTTGCTCTTTAGGACGATTTTTCGAGCTATCTGTACCCATACTTTCATCTAACTCTTGCAGTAGTTCACGTTGACGCTCGTTAAGATTAACTGGCGTTTCGATTACTACCTTACAAATTAGATCGCCTTGGGCACCACTTCGAACAGACTTAACGCCTTTGCCACGCATACGGAACATTTTGCCCGTTTGCGTTTCAGAAGGTATTTTAAGTTTTGCACGACCATCAAGTGTTGGCACCTGAATTTCGCCACCAAGACCTGCTGTTGTAAAGCTAATTGGTACTTCACAGTATAAATTATTTGCTTCACGTACAAATATTTCATGTTCGCGAACAGATACTTGCACGTACAAGTCGCCAGATGGCGCGCCGTGCATTCCGGCTTCACCTTCACCAGTTAAGCGGATACGGTCTCCTGTATCAACGCCAGCTGGAATTTTAACTGAAAGCGTTTTAGTTTTTTCTACGCGGCCTTGACCATGACATTTGTTACAAGGGTCTGAAATAATCTGACCTTGTCCCTGACACGTTGGACACGTTTGCTGAACAGCAAAGAAACCTTGGCGCATTTGTACTTGGCCAGCACCATGACATGTAGTACATGTTTTAGGCTTAGAACCTGCTTTAGCACCACTGCCATCACATGGCTCACAACCCACCCATGTTGGTACTTTAATTTCAACTTCTTTACCACGAACCGCTTCTTCTAAGCTCAAGTCCATGTTGTAACGTAAGTCAGAACCACGTTGTTGACGAGATTGACGTCGACCACCGCCGCCACCAAAAATATCGCCAAATACGTCACCAAATACATCACCAAAATCGCCATGACCGCCACCAAAGCCGCCATGACCACCGCCACCGCCTTGCTCAAATGCCGCGTGACCATGTTGGTCATACATTTGGCGTTTTTGAGGATCGGTTAAAATCTCGTAAGCTTCTTTAACTTCTTTAAATTTAGTTTCAAGCTCTTTATCGCCTGCGGTACGATCTGGATGATATTTCATCGCTAAGCGTTTATACGCTTTTTTTATGTCTCGCTCACTCGCATCTTTGCTTACGCCGAGGGCTTCGTAATAATCGCGTTTTGACATATCTATCACACTACTCTTTTCTGTTTGCAGCGTGAGCTGCTGGATAAACCGATAAATCGCATCGATTTATCATTGAATTTTTAAACCTTAAATACATGCAAAAGGCGCGACAAGCTATTGCTCGCGCGCCTCAATTGTTCATCCTAACCTAAACACTCGATTGAGTTAAGTGTTTTTGGCTAGCGAGAAGCGTTAGCAACAATTACTTGTCGTCTTTCACTTCTTCGAACTCTGCATCAACAACGTCGTCGTCTTGCTTAGCTGATTGCTGTTGCTCGCCTGCATCTGCTGAACCTTGCTGTGCTTTCGCTTGTGCAATTTCCATTAGTTTTTGAGACTTTTCAGCAAGAGCTTGAGTTTTAGCTTCAATCTCTTCTTTGTTGTCGCTCTTAATAGCAGCTTCTAAATCTACAACAGCCGCTTCAATCGCTTCTTTGTCTTCGCTTGGTAATGCATCGCCAGCTTCTTCAATTTGCTTACGAGTACCGTGTACTAGAGCATCAGCTTGGTTACGAGCAGCTACAAGTTCTTCAAACTTTTTATCGTCTTCAGCATGTGCTTCTGCATCACGAACCATTTTTTCAACTTCTTCATCGCTTAAGCCTGAAGATGCTTGAATTGTGATTTTTTGCTCTTTACCTGTATCTTTATCTTTTGCAGATACATGTAAGATACCATCGGCATCAACATCGAATGTTACTTCGATTTGCGGTGTACCACGTTGTGCTGGGCGAATACCTTCTAGGTTAAATTGACCTAGAGATTTATTGTCGCTTGAACGTTTACGCTCACCTTGTAACACGTGAATTGTTACAGCAGATTGGTTATCTTCAGCTGTTGAGAATGTTTGCGATTTCTTAGTAGGAATCGTCGTGTTTTTCTCAATTAATGCAGTCATTACTGAGCCCATTGTCTCAATACCTAGAGATAATGGAGAAACGTCTAGTAATAGTACATCTTTAACGTCACCAGCAAGTACACCACCTTGAATCGCTGCGCCTACTGCAACTGCTTCATCAGGGTTTACGTCTTTACGTGGTTCTTTACCGAAGAAATCAGCAACTGTTTTTTGTACTAAAGGCATACGTGTTTGGCCACCAACAAGAATAATATCGTTGATGTCGCTTACTGATAAATCAGCATCAGCAAGTGCACGTTTAAGTGGCTCTAGAGATTTAGTTACTAAATCTTCAACTAGTGATTCAAGCTTAGCACGTGTTAGTTTCACGTTCATGTGCTTAGGACCAGATGCATCAGCAGTTACATACGGAAGGTTTACTTCAGTTGATTGTGCAGATGACAGTTCAATTTTTGCTTTTTCAGCAGCTTCTTTAACACGTTGCATTGCAAGAGGATCAGTTTTTAAGTCTAAACCTTGATCTTTCTTGAATTCAGCTACTAGGTAGTTGATTACACGGTTATCGAAATCTTCACCACCTAAGTGAGTATCACCGTTTGTAGCAAGTACTTCAAACGTGTGCTCGCCTTCAACTTCATCAATTTCAATGATTGATAAATCGAAAGTACCGCCACCTAAGTCATATACTGCAACGATGTTTTCGCCACGGTTTTTATCCATACCGTAAGCAAGTGCCGCAGCAGTTGGCTCATTGATAATACGTTTAACTTCAAGACCCGCAATACGGCCAGCATCTTTCGTTGCTTGACGTTGTGAATCGTTAAAGTATGCAGGTACTGTGATTACAGCTTCAGTTACTTCTTCACCTAAGAAGTCCTCTGCCGTTTTCTTCATTTTTTTCAGTACTTCAGCAGAAATTTGTGGTGCAGCGCGTTTTTCGCCACCTGCTTCTACCCATGCATCGCCGTTATCAGCTTTGATGATTTTAAACGGCATGATGCCGATATCGCGTTGTACTTCTTCGTCTTCAAAACGACGACCAATTAAACGCTTGATTGCAAATAATGTGTTTGTCGGGTTAGTAACCGCTTGACGCTTAGCAGATTGACCTACTAATGTTTCGCCGTCTTGCGTGTAAGCAATAATAGACGGGGTTGTGCGATCGCCTTCCGCGTTTTCAATAACACGTGCTTTGCCACCATCAAGTACTGCAACACAAGAGTTTGTAGTACCTAAATCGATTCCAATAATTTTACCCATGAAACTTCTCCAACTTCAATATTCGTTAATACGTTCGATGACATAGTAAATAGGGATGCGCCAAACTTATTTCAACTGTAAAAATGAAAAAAAATCCATTTTTTGTGATTTATTTACAAAATAACCCTAACAATTGTAAGGAATGGTGATTTTTGCACCGCCAGAGACGTTTTTAATTACTGGTCTGACTAGTTTGGTTGTGTTATAAATTTATTAAATCGCACTATAAAAGGACATCTTCATGCATTTTGAACAATTACTTCTCCAAGCTGCAAAAATTGGAAGTTCAGACAATACCGAACAATTAACTAGCACAATGCAATTTCCAGAAAACTGGTGCCAAGGCAGAACTGCTTTTGGTGGGCTCTCAGCCGCACTGTTGTATCAAGCTATCAGAGGAAAAGTATCCAGTGATCGTCGCCTACTCTCACTCAGTACAAATTTTGTAGGGCCATTACTAGCTGATACTCCTTTTTCGTTATCGGTAGAAATATTACGACAAGGTAAAAGCAGCACACAGGTACTCGCCAAAGCCATTCAAAATGAACAAGTGTGTGTAATTGTACAAGCGTGTTTTGCTAAAAGTAGAGAGTCGGGTGTAAATGTGCCTGTTTCAAAGTCTTTAGGGTTAAAACCGGTAGACGAGCGCCATACTCTACCTTTTATTAAAGGCCAGATGCCTGAATTTTTTCAACATGTTGATTTATGCCCTCAACAAGGTGCCATGCCATTTAGCAGCGCAGAAACGTCTCACTTAGGGGGATGGATGCGCTTTAAGCACACCCCAGAGCAAATAACTGAAGCGCATGTAATTGCATTAACAGATGCATGGCCACCTACGTTATTACAAATGTTTAAACAACCCGCTCCAGCTAGTAGCATGTCATGGTATTTAGAGTTTGTACAAGAGCCAAACTTATCACCTGGCGAATGGCTTGGCTTTGAAGCAATCACTCATCATTCAAAAGGTGGCTATGGTTTAGAAGATGGCTGTATATGGTCACAATCCGGTGAGCTAATAGCGCTTACACGTCAAACAGTGGCGTTATTTGATTGATGAATGGGTTTGGCCTTCATCAACAATTCTTTTATAAGTACCGTTTTGCTTGATGAGCGCCAAACCTATATCAAACTCAGTAGCTAAAGAGAGGTTATTAAAATAAGCAGGTCGCTCTGCTTTTGGAAATAAAGTGTAAATTTGCACAGCTTCGGGTGATTTATGTTGATTGTAGTAATAGTAAAAAATACGCTTATCTAACACAATTACATCCACCCAACCTTTTAACAGCTTATCTACCTGCGCCTTTTGATTAATAACCTCTTGATATGAGCTAAAGTGTTTAACATTACTTTTAAATATAGAAGGCAGATATGCAGTTGCATTTTGAAAAGCAAGGACGTTTTTATTAAACATGCCTTCTATTTCATCAATATTATATTTATTTCGCTTGAGTGTGATGGCTACATTTTCATAACTAAGTACCGGTTTACTTGGGTAAATACATGGACTACCTCCTCCTGCATAATTTAAAAGTATATCTACTCCTTTATTATGCAATTGATGCTCAGCGCGTTTATTCGACATATATTGCACATTAATATTGGCAAATCCATTAGCCTTTAACGCGGCTTTGATTAAACCTAGGTGTATACCCGAGTCTGTTTTTTCAAAAACATAGGGCGGAATTGATGCGCTCGCGGCGATAATTACTTCTCGCTCTTTATTAATAGCCACAGCATTTTGCGAACAAATAAAGAGCCACATTTGTATGCAGTACAAATAATATTTCACACGCTTCCTTTATATAACGAGCAGCTTGATGGCAGAACGCGTTGTATTAATGTATTAAATATAGCAAAATTGAAGAAATATTCTTCTTGCTTGGTATTAAATTGCAAACTGTCTGCCCCTGCTGCGATCTGATCATAGATATACCTCGCATAATCGCAAAACAAATGGCGATATGCCCACATTGTCACCATAAACTTTGCGAAGCCGATGTTAATCACGACAGTCGCATAGTTGCACTAAGCTTTAGCGCACTATTAATGTTGCTCAGCAGTATGTTTTACCCTTTTATTTCATTTAGTAGTAGCGGTATAACTCAAACTATTACACTGCCCGACGCGGCTCGAATTTTGTTTAATTATGATAGTGAGCTACTTGGCTTATTTATTGATTTGAGCATTATTGCCCTGCCCATGGGTTTGCTTGTTATTTTAATTCCTTTGCATCTTGGGCTTTTAAAAGCATTACCAGAGAGCATTGCAAGGCGACTACTAAAGTTCACTTTGGCGTTAGAGCCTTGGATTATGTCGGAAATATTTTTAATTGGCGTACTTGTTAGTATGGTTAAAATCATGTCGCTGGCTGATATTAGCTTCGGCACGAGTTTTTGGGCTTATGTGGGGTTTGTTATTTTATACATAGCTGCACTTGTTCACTTAAATCGCCCACGCTTATGGGCTCAAATAAAGCCTGTAAAAGTACTCGAAGGCGCAGAGCATGCTAAACGTGCAATAGATGAAAATATTAAAGCCTGCCATGTGTGCCATCAACTATGTACCGGTAATATTTGCCAGCGTTGCCATACAAAAACACACGTCAGAAACCCTTATAGCGTACAAAAAGCAGCAGCTTGGCTAATTACTTCTGTTGTTTGTTATATTCCAGCAAATGTTTTACCTATTATGCACACCACTAGCCTTGGGGATGAATCCCCTTCGACTTTAATTGGTGGTGTTATTACTCTTTGGAAAAGTGGCTCCTACCCTATTGCCGCTATTATATTTTTAGCCAGCGTTGTGGTGCCACTTGCTAAAGCTTTTGTATTGAGCTTTTTATGCTTTATGGTTACAAGGCCTGCCAATAAACATACAAAAAGTTACACCCGAATTTATCAACTGACTGAGTTTATTGGTAAATGGTCGATGATAGATGTATTCGTGGTTGCTATTTTAGTGGCCTTAGTTCAACTGGGTAATTTAATGTCAGTAACGCCAGGATTAGGCATTGTATTTTTTACAGTTATGGTAATATGCCAAATGATGGCTGCCCATGCCTTTGACCCACGCTTATTGTGGGATTCCCCTAAAAACAAAAAATCAGAGAACAAAGCATGACCGAAACCGCCGAAATAACAAAAGAACCGAAAATTTCCGCTATCTGGATCATTCCGGCAATTGCGCTGTTAGTAGGCATGTGGATGTTATACCAATACCAAGCTAATAAAGGCCCTACAATTTTTATCGAAATGCCACAAGCAGAAGGTATTATTGCAGGTAAAACTGAAATAAAAGTGCGCAGTGTAAAAATAGGTCAAATTGATCATGTTCGGCTATCCGACACGCAAGACAGCGTAATTGCTCGCGCGCAAATAGATAAAAATTACAACGAGCTACTGACTGACGATGCCAAAATTTGGGTCGTGAAACCACGCATTGATGAAACAGGTATTAGCGGGATGAGTACGTTATTGTCTGGTGTATATTTAGAGTTTTCACCAGGTGAAAGTAAAGAACTAAAAGAGCGTTTTAAGTTACAAGATGAACCAGCCCTCATTGGTAAAGATGTGAAAGGTGGTCGTTTTAAATTAATGAGTTACAACGCTGAAGTACTTGATGTAAGCACCGGTATATTCTTCAAAAATTATAAAATAGGGCAAATAGAAACCGCCACTTTTGATTGGGAAAACCAAGCAATGAAGTACGGCGTATTTATTAAAGCCCCTTATCAAAATCTGATCACCATGAACTCTATTTTTTGGGTGAACGCAGGAATTGAAATTGACCTATCTGCCGATGGCATCAATATTAATACAGGCTCTTTAAGCAAACTATTAAAAGGCGGTATTTCGGTTGGTTTACCTGAACAACAGGCCCCGGGTGAAATAGCACAAGATGGGCATAGCTTTTCATTAAGCCAAAGCTATAAAGAGGCGTTAGAAGAGCGCTTTTATGATTTTGATTACTACCTAATTGAATTTGAACAATCAGTTCGAGGACTACGGACAGGTGCACCTGTCGAGTACAGAGGTATGCGTGTAGGTACTGTTGTTGAAACCCCTGCCAATGTAATTATTGACGGTAAACCTGCCCACTTTAGAAACCATAATACGGCGGTTCCAGTGCTTATAAAAGTAGAATACGGACGCTTGTATCATGACAGTGCTTCAGCAAAAGAGTATTGGCAAGGCAGTTTAAAGGGCTGGATTGAAAGTGGGATGCGCGCCTCGTTAAAGCCTGGTAATTTATTAACGGGTGCTGTGTATGTAGATTTTGATATATACCCCGACGCGCCAGAAGCGCACCTAGGTAAACTTGTGCAGTATGATGTTTTTCCGAGTATTTCAAGCGGTATAACTGTATTAGCAGATCAAGTTTCTGACGTACTTAATAAGGTAAATAACTTAAAAGTTGAAGATAGCTTGGCACAAATGCAAGCTACATTTACCGATTACCGAGCGCTTGCTAATGAAATGCGAGAGCTGCTAAGCCAAAAAGATACACAAAACTTACCTGGCGACTTTAACCGTAATTTCGAAAAGATGACAAAAAGCATGGAGCAGTTTGAAGTCACTATGCGCCAATTTGATAAAACCATGGCCAGTTACCAAGCCGGTTCTGAACTTCATCATCAAATACAGCAAACATTAAAAGAGTTTAAACGTTTAAGTGAGGGCCTACAGCCTCTAACTCGCGGATTAAACGAGCAACCTAATATGCTAATTTTTGATAAATCATTACCAGCAGATCCAAAACCAAGGAAGCAATAATGAAATCGTTATTTTTAACTGCAAGTTTATTATTACTATTGGCAGGTTGTAGTTCATCAATACAAACTGCGACACAGTATTACCAGTTTGAGCAGCCTATAGGTGCATCGTCTCGAAACGTTGCAGATACAGATGCGCAACTAAGAATACAAACTGTTGTACTTAGAGGCGCTTTAAATAATTTGGGCATTGCTATGAAAATAGATAGCAACCAAATTCATGCTGCAAATTATAACCTGTGGGGCGAATCGCCGGATGTAATGCTTACTGCAACAGCCCAGCAAACACTTTTTAATGCTATGCCCAACTGGATGGTAATAAAAGGCTTACCGGTCATTACTGAACTTGATCAACAAACGTTTTATGAGCTTGAATACGAAATTCACCACTTTAATGGCGATATGCAAGGTAACGCTGATATTTCTGGGCTTTGGCGTTTATATTACACACACCCTGAAACAGGCCGACGCCTTATAAGTATTAATAATTTTTCGCAATTGGTCCCTATTGATGATGATGGCTATGATAGCCTGGTTTCGACACTTGAAGCAACATGGCTAAATATAAACCTAAATGTTGCAAAACAAATAGAACAAGCAAGACTTTAATCGTTAAGTGACAATATAATCACGGCGGTTTTATCATCATTGATAACCGCCTTGCCCTCTATTTTAAAACCCAATTTTAACAACACATTCTGCGATGCCCTATTATCTGGTGATGTTATTGCACACAGTTTTGTAATTCCAAATTCATGCTTATGTTGCAAAAGTGCGCTGGCCGCTTCAAAAACATAACCCTTTTTTTCAAAACCGCTTACAAGTGCAAAACCTAAATCAGGTTGTTGTAACGCGGCGCGTTTATAAAACCCAACAACGCCAACCACTACAGCATTATGCAAAGTAATAATGTAAGGCCCAAAGCCTTGGCGTACATGAGAAGCAATAAATGACTAGGGCCTGTTGACCTTTCAGGATTAAAATTTGTTCAATCTAGGGGCGATTTAATCGCGGCGTGAGGTTTATAACCTAGTGGGCTAAGTAAAAACCGAGCAACAAAGAGTTAATTGCCCCTAGGTAGAACCCTTCGGGCAGCGCATGTTTGGCATTTATGCTGTGTTATCGCCTATCTATGGGGAATAACCACACTACATAGGCTCTGCCTTGCCTAAATACCAAACATACTGCTGCAAATTTAACCTCGAAAGATAAACAGGCCCTATAATGTACGACTTGGCATCATCAAGGGTATAGATTGCTTTATCACCAATATGCTATATGAAACTCGCCTGATTAACTAGCTTAAGTAAAATAGCTGCATCAAGCTCATTTGCATGGCGCAACAACAATCGATTTGTTTTAAATACAGCGTTCAATGTAAGCTCCTCTAAAAAACTTTGTTTTGCATGTAACTTTTTGTTGACTGAAATTAAAAAGCAGATTATTTTTGCGCCGATGTTTTTACAGGCACAACAATAGCGGTTTGCACTCCTTGCACCGTCTGGCGCCAAAGCCAACGCGTTTCACTTAAGCCGCTATTTAACATAACTGTTTATGTGTCTCTCCCTCGCGTACAAAAGCAGTGACTTGGAAGATGATTTTACAACAAACTTATCATCTTCTTTGTTTTTGTATAAGCAGTTTAAAAATTAATACTATTGTAATTTTTATACATGCTTTTAATTTTGTGAATACTTAAATGCTTGAACCTTCTGCGTTAAGTTTACTGCCACCTTTGGTGGTAGTTGTATTGGCTGTTGTATTACGCCGCCCTATTTTATCTTTACTTATTGGTGCTTTAGTTGGTTTAGTTATCGCCGATCCTGCACAGGTACTTACTAACTTTGCGAGTACATCGCTAAAAGTGATGACAGACGAAACCATCGGCTGGCTAATACTTGTATGTGGTGGCTTCGGTGCTTTAATCGCGCTATTAGTGCGCACAGGTGGCGCATCGGCTTTTGGCAAGTTAGCCCTTAAATACACTAAAGGTAAACGCTCATCTTTGTTTATGACCTTTTGTTTGGGTGTAGTTATTTTTATTGATGACTACTTAAATGCGCTTACCGTGGGTGAAACCATGAAACGCATTACCGATAAATTTAAAGTGAGCCGTGAGATGCTTGCCTATGTTGTAGACTCTACTGCTGCACCAATTTGTGTACTTGTCCCTTTATCTACCTGGGCGGTTTTTTTTGGTGGCTTACTTGTAGATAACGGTATTGCAGAAGAAGGCAAAGGGATTGCAGTTTATATCCAAGCCATACCGTACATGTTTTATGCGTGGTTTGCAGTGCTTGTTGTTTTACTTGTTGTGCTGGGTATTATTCCTGCGATTGGTCCAATGAAAAAAGCAGAGCAAATGGCACAAATTGAGCAAGCTCAAGTCGACCCTGCTCAATACAATGACGTTCAAACAGCGGATGAATATGCGGTAAAAGCCGTAGAAGAGAACTTTGAAGATGCTGATCCTAAAGGTAAATTACGTAACTTTTTGGTGCCGATTATTTTACTGGTTGCATTTACTGTTTACTTTGAAATAGACGTATACAAAGGCTTATTAGCAACAATGGCGGTCACTCTCCCGTTTTATGCTCTACAAAAATTAATGAGTGTAAGTGAAATGATTGAACGCATGCTTGATGGCTTTAAAAGTATGATCCCCGCGATTGGTACTGTTATAGCTGCGTTTATATTTAAAGATGTATGCGACTTAATTGGTTTGCCTCAGTTTGTTATTGGCAGCTTAAGCCCTTATATGACCGCTGCATACTTACCAGCCGTGGTATTTATTTCAATGGCTATTTTAGCGTTTGCAACGGGGTCTAGCTGGGGTATTTTTGCTGTATCAATTCCCATTGTTATGCCACTGGCTAATGCGGTTGATGCAAACATACCACTGGTCATTGGGGCGCTATTATCGGCTTCTTCTTTTGGTAGCCAAGCGTGTTTTTACTCAGATTCAACCGTACTCGCAGCGCAAGGTTCTGGTTGTAATTTAATGAGCCATGCTGTTACACAATTGCCATACACGCTAATTGCTGCGGCATTAGCTGTTATAGGCTTTTTAATAATGGCTTAAATACTATACCAATCCGCAATAATACTTAA
>NZ_JACJDN010000180.1:0-6818 GCF_014163565.1 Pseudoalteromonas sp. SR45-5
CGGCATATCTCGCCTGTTTGTTTTCTTTGCATTAAATATGGCTTAGTCACGCTATTAAATAATTTCATTGAGTTTGTTATTCATTTATATGCATACATTATTAAGTATTATCTCATGCTTATATATTTTACTGAAAAGTTGTTATTACCTTTTTGTATGGGCTAAAAAGGTTTTAAACAAATTTTGACTTTTATTATATTCCTTTTTAAAAAAGCTTTAATAATGTAAAATTCATGTTACAAGGAGTAAGTAATGAAATTAAATAAACTAACTAAATTATTCTGTTTAACAATTATTTTAGCCGGTTGTGGGGGAGGGGGTAATGATGCCAGCCAACCTGCTAATAATGATTCTGGTTCTTCTGGAAAAACTAAATTTGTTAAGCCTGATTATCAAAATACGCCTACCTATGACGGTGAATTATCTTTATTCGAAATAACAGCAAGTAATGTAACTCAACTAACAACTCAGTACTCATATCTAATAGATAGCCTAAATTCCATAGTATTTGGAGAGGATTATCAAAATCTATTTCTCCACGACCCAGTGCTAGATAACCAATCTGATAATTTCGGTTGTGTTACTGGCTCTGCTGACATGAAAGAGGAAGAGGCTAATCAGCACTATATAATTACTTATAACAATTGCTCTGCTGCTGGGTGGGTTTTTAATGGGCAATCTGATATTTATATCGAAAACTCTAACGCTGAATTTGTTTTAGAATATGGGGTAGTACCTAGTTTAACAATTAGTAACGAAGTGCTTGGGGTTACCTATTTAACAGAAGGTTTTGCTATTGCTAATAGTCAGGGAGTTAATAGTGACAGTAGCGCTACTGTGAATATTCAATTTAAAGGTGCTGATGAAAATTCCCTTGATATTTTATTCTCTAATGTAAGGCTTGATGCTGTTTTAGATGCAACCAATGTTGGGTATGGTATTGGTTTTAATGGCGAAGTTTATTTTAGTGATTTAGGAAAACTAACAATAAAAACTGATGAGTTTTATCCAACCAATGATATATCTCTGCCTTCAATAATAGGAGCAAAGTACACCCTAATATCACAAAATACTGCTAGTGTAGCTCTCAAAGCTAATGGCATTTCGACCATACATCTATCTAATGAATTTTTGCCACTAGAGTTTTATTTAACTGACTTAGATAATGTTTATAACAATACTGCCAACTCTATTCCTATAGCAAGTATTTCAGGCTCGAACAAAGCTCTACGACACTCTATCCTTACTCTTGATGCAACGCAGTCCAAGGACCCTGATTTTGAACCATTAGGTTATGAGTGGAAATTAATAACTTTTCCGCAGAATGCTAGTTGGCAACTTGGCACCGGTAGCAAAATTGACTTTATTGGAGACCTACCTGGCCTTTATCGTATTTCGTTAACAGTTGTAGACCCAAGTGGTGCAGAAAATACTGTGGAGCATGAGTTTAAATTAGAAAAACTGCCAGCAATTGTTTCTGACATTACTGCATATGATGAAATAGAATTAGGTGAACACTATACAGCCATTATTAACTTATCTAATGATGAGTTCGATGGTCCTTTTGAATACAAAATTGCTTATGGGCCAAGTAATATCTCGATTTCAGAACAAGGAGAGATTAATTGGTTAAGCAACGCGCCTGACTTTGGTAGTAATTTAAACGTAAATTTTGCTGTTGATATCTCAAACTCTGACAATCAAATAAGAATTAAGCACCAAATCAACCTTCAATCACTCGGTGGCGTAGATAATCGCTCAGTTGGTTATGTGAACAACTCAACATCCAGTGTAGCTTCAATTAAGCTTTCGAACCAAAAAAGGGGTGTATTACGCGGTAATGATAATTATATCTTAAGTCTCAGTGAGACAGGGTTGCTAGAATACAATAAATGGATACCTCCCTTACCTTCAAATGTTGAGCATGTAGGTGCATTTCTTAATCAGTCAGGGACGCAACTAAATTGGCTAAGTATTACTTACAACCAAGAGGCAGCTAAGCATCAAATATTTTTAACTAATGAGGGCTCAAGTAGTTTGCTGATAGATGATGTTTCGGCTGAAAATTATAACTCTATGGTATTTGATTACAACGGCGATGGTATTGAAGATATTCTTCTTTCGGCGGGGCATTCGTATGATAGCTATCTTATTAATGGAAATGATCTTTCTATCACTACGCTTATTGTTGCGCCGGACCTTTCACTTAATTATTCAAATCGCTTGATTCAAGTTTGTGATTTGAATAACGACGGCTTTAAAGAGTTAATTGATAGGGAAAGTATATTTGATGTCAAACAGAACAAATACCTGATAGGACCCTATTCTGAATATAAATTTAAGGCATTTACCAGTGGTGATAATTGTCGTGTAACTAGATATAAGGCCTCCGAACATTATAGTGAACTAATATGGTGGGAAGGTGGTGAACTGCAGGTGGGTAGTGAAAAGTTTGAGACTAATTTCAATGATGGTATTTCGATTAGCCTTGAAGTAGATAGTCCTTATAGTCATGTTTATTTTTCTAATTCAAAAGAGCTTTATTACTTTGATCAGCAGTGGCAATTGTTCTCTGTATCTATTGCTGAAAACCCCATTGGGAGAGTAATAGGTGCTGTTGATTTTGATAATGATGGAATACAGTCATTATTAGTAAGCAAAACAGATAGTTTAGAAGGAAGTTATTTATACGAAGAATATGCGATGCAAAGCTTTAGCTATGAGAATGGGCTATGGCAGCTTGAGTATTCATCAGTGGCTCAAGGTCAACTTCCTAATCTTCATATTGTTGGTGCTGTTGATGATACGGTTAGCATTTCAGATTTTGGCCGTTCGGCTAAGGTAACGCACAATAATGCACCTGTTACTTTCACTGGAGAGATGCTGTTAACGCAAGATAATGAAAATCAAATTGAGTATTCATTAACTCAAATTAACAACGAGACATTTATTGTTAAACGCAATACAGGTTCAACCAGTGTAATTTGGCAAACTAGCGTTGCAGAAGTGACTTTTTCTAATTCGTATGATTTTGCTTTTACAGAGTCCGAAACACACTTGAGCTTTAAAAGTGATATTAGATATTACACAATCGCTAAACAAACAGGAGAAGTCGTATCAAGAGCCTACTTTCCTTACTTGCCGTCTGAGGAGTTGTCAAAAATAATAATAGGTTATTACGATTTAGGTATAGCTTTTTACGAAAATCCAAGCTTATCACCCATTTCAATTGACAGTAGCAATTGGCCTGTACCTTTAGATTTCTTACAAGAAACAACAAGCCATGTCGCGCATGTACATGCTATTCAGCTAGATTCAGATCCTCAACTAGAGCTAATAATTGATTATCGTACTTTTGGTACTTTCGATGAAGAAGGTGGTTTAATAGTATTAGATACGAAAACGAAAGCATTAGAAATTTTGGACGAACAACAAATTAAGGGCTTTACAATTTACCACAAAGAGAAAATCCTCGATGAAACTATAGGTGGCGTTTATGGCCGAAACTATCTGGCGCATTACTCTATAGAAAAAACAATTAGCCTAGTGGATAAGTTATCAAATCAAGTTATTTGGGAGAGTCCACAAATCTCGAATAATTACCACGATGTATTAATTCAAAAAGATGAGCGTGATTCTTGGAGTTTATATATTTTAGGTAGTGAGTTTTTAATATATCCTTATTTGAACTAAAAAATAATAGCGTGCTCAGTAATCTAGTTTCTAGCTCACTGAGCAAGTTAGAGTGTTTCACCACATCTACATGCTGTTAAATTAAAAAGCGCACATTGCGCTTTTTTTACTCATTCACTTGCCATTTAGGTTGTTTCGTTTAAAATCGCATAACTTTCGAAATGAAACTTAATTCACGAGCTTTATGACTAAACGAAACACACAGCAGCGTCGTCACAATATACTGGTTCAAGTTAATGAATTAGGTGAAGTAGCCGTTGAAAAGTTAGCACAGCAGTTTCAAACATCTGAAGTAACCATTCGAAAAGATTTAACCGCGCTTGAAAAAAGTGGCTTATTGCTGCGCCGTTACGGCGGTGCTATTGCTCTGCCTAAAGAAATTGTTAGCGATGAAATAGATTCAAAGCGCAAAGTCGCAATAGCTAAGGCTGCAGCAAAACTTATAAAAGATCATAACCGCATTATTATTGATAGCGGGCGTACTACTGCTGCGATGATCCCCGAGCTTGCTGATAAGCGTGGGCTAGTTGTAATGACAAACGCAATTAAAGTAGCGAGTCGTTTATTAGCACTTGAGAACGAGCCAACACTTTTGATGACCGGTGGGACGTGGGATCCGCATTCTGAGTCGTTTCAGGGGCAAGTTGCCGAAAACGTATTATGCTCTTACGACTTTGATCAGCTCTTTATTGGTGCGGATGGTATAGATGTAAAACGTGGCACAACAACCTTTAATGAGTTAGTTGGTTTGAGCCAAGTAATGGCAAAAGCGGCTCGTGAAGTAATTGTAATGGTTGAATCAGATAAGATTGGCCGAAAAATACCAAATTTAGAATTACCGTGGAAAATAGTAACCACATTAATAACCGACAATGGCTTAGCAGATGAAAAGCGCAAAGCAATTGAGGCGTGTGGTGTAAAACTAATTTGCGCTGAATTTATTGAGTAGCCACAAAGTGGTAAATATACAAGATTATTGGAGAGATTATGTGTGGAATAGTTGGGGCAGTTGCAGAACGTCCAGTAAATAGAATACTGATTGAAGGGCTGAAGCGACTTGAATACCGTGGCTACGACTCTGCCGGTGTAGCACTACTAGAAGGCTCTACGCTAAATACTGTAAAAGCAGTAGGTAAAGTAGTTAACGTAGAAGCAGCTCTAGAAAAAGCAGGTGTTAGCGGTCATACAGGTATTGCACATACGCGCTGGGCAACACATGGTAGCGTTACAGAAGCAAATGCACACCCACATGTATCAAACAACCAGTTAGCACTTGTGCACAACGGTATTATTGAAAACCACGCAAGCTTACGCGCATCGCTTAAAGAAGAAGGCTACGAGTTTCTATCTGAAACCGATACCGAAGTAATGGTGCACTTAATTCATAAGCTTCGTAAGCAGCACACTAGTTTACTTACAGCAGTACAAGCTGCTGTTAAACAGTTTGAAGGCGCTTTTGGTACAGTTGTATTTGATAAAGCGAACGACAACGAAATCATTGTAGCGCGCTCAGGTAGCCCTCTTGTTATTGGTTTAGGCCTTGGCGAAAACTTTATAGCTTCTGATCAGTTAGCACTATTACCTGTTACTCGTAGCTTCATCTTTTTAGAAGAAGGCGATGTAGCGCGTATTACACGTGACACAGTAGAAATTTTTGATGAAAATGGCGACGCTGTAGAGCGTGAAGTGATTGAGTCAAACATTACACAAGATGCATCAGGCAAAGGCGACTACCGCCACTACATGCTAAAAGAAATCTACGAGCAACCACTTGCGGTACGTAATACCCTTGAAGGGCGTTTAAACGACGACCGCGTAGCAATTGATGCCTTTGGCGAAAGCGCTCAGCAAATATTTAAAGACGTAAAACACGTGCAAATTATTGCCTGTGGTACGTCTTACCATTCAGGTATGGTTGCACGTTATTGGCTTGAGCAATTTGCAGGCGTTAGCTGTAATGTAGAAATAGCTTCTGAATTTAGATACCGTCAGTCGTTTGTTCATGAAAATAGCTTACTTGTTACTATTTCTCAATCGGGTGAAACTGCCGATACGCTAGCTGCATTACGCCTAGCTAAAGAGCAAGGTTACATGGCCTCAATGACCATTTGTAACGTACCTGGTTCATCGCTTGTACGCGAATCAGACCTAGCCTTTATGACTAAAGCTGGCGCTGAAATAGGCGTGGCTTCTACTAAAGCATTTACAACGCAATTAGTTGGTTTGTTAATGCTTACTGCGTCTATAGCTCAAGAAAAACAGCTTGATCAAAGTGCTATTGTTAATGCTATAAAAGTACTACCTGCTAAGCTTGAAGAAACATTACTGCTTGCAGATGGCATTGCAGACCTTGCAGAAGAATTTGCCGACAAGCATCACTCACTGTTTTTAGGTCGTGGCTCACAATATCCAATCGCAATGGAAGGTGCGCTTAAGCTTAAAGAGATTTCGTACATTCACGCAGAAGCCTACGCAGCGGGCGAGCTAAAACATGGGCCACTTGCGCTTATAGATGCCGACATGCCAATTATTGTTGTAGCACCAAACAATGAGCTATTAGAAAAGCTTAAATCAAACGTAGAAGAAGTACGTGCACGTGGCGGCATTATTTACGTATTCGCAGATAAAGATTCACACTTTGAGTCAGACGACACAATGCGTGTTATCAACGTAAACCACACTGACGACATTATTGCGCCAATTGTTTACACACTGCCATTACAGTTACTGTCGTACTACGTAGCAGTAATTAAAGGTACCGACGTTGACCAACCACGTAATTTAGCTAAATCAGTTACTGTTGAGTAAAATCAATAGGTTGGTAATTACCTGTTAAAGATAAAAGGCGCTCAATGCGCCTTTTTTTGTACCTCAAAGCCTGTTAGATTAAATAACACACTATTTTCTAAAGGATTAGCTATGCGTTTATTCACTGCTATTTTTATATGTAGCTTATTTATAGTTTCTAATAACACACTTGCAGAGCCTGATTTAAAACAGCAAACCATTAGCTATAAGCAACAAACGCATACTATCAATTCAGTAATTTTAAATGAGCTACGTACCGTTGTAGTTCAACTTCCAAAGAGTTACCAAGCTAATCCAAACAAAGTTTATCCAGTTAT
>NZ_JACJDN010000181.1:0-6816 GCF_014163565.1 Pseudoalteromonas sp. SR45-5
GATCAACCTGATACATAAATACAAAAGCGGGCTTAACCATAGTTAACGGATTTATGTTATTTACTACCATTGCCATACTGTGCGGGGCACTCATACTAACTCCCAAATACTTGTTGTAGTTTTGCTTTGGTTTTAGGGCCTGGTATGCCGTCTATGTCGAGATCGTGCTCGTACTGAAATTCCTTTACACCAATGCGAGTTTTTTTACCCATAACACCATCAACCGTACCACAATCAAACCCAAGCATATTGCACCGGCCTTGCACACCTGAAAGCGTGTCGATTGGGTCTAGATTGCCTATTTGTACGTTAAAGCTTTTAGTTGGTGTGGTTTCGCCTTCATTTAGGTATAAATCGACGGTGCCAGTAAGAGCGTCGTTATTATTAAGCTCTACTTCAATAAGCCCATCACTTTGCAGTACAGTATCTATTGTTTGGCTACCAATGTTGAGTACTACGCGTTTGCCGGCTACGTCATCGCCGTCGTCGTACGATACTTGCAGGCGAAAATACTCTTTTTCGTTTTGTACAACAAAACTATTAATGCTGTTGGTGCGCAGCGGTATAAACTTTTCTTTTTTTGGCGGAATGGTAATTTTATCGCCCGGGTAAATTAAGTTTGGATCGGGGCGTAGGGCTTTAAACTCTGCATTGCTTGGGTGGTTATAAAGCGCTTTAGATGTTTGGTAGCCGTATTGCTTTGCTATGCGCAATAGCGTTTCACCTTGGGCTACGGTGTGTTGTTGGGTCATTGTATATCCTTAAACTTTGCCTACAGACCAATCTTCGCTGTCGAGTTCAAAAAAGCTTACTTTAGCGTTTTCAAAGTCGGGGCCTGATACGTTGGCATAACCGTTTTGATCAAGCTGCCCGGTAATAATGTGGCCGTTGCGTAGGCGTATTTTGTAGCCCATGTTGGCTTGTGGCTCGCCAGCTTCATCGAGTAATTCTATTTCGTAGGCTAAAGTGGGTTGTTCAACAGTAAATGTGGTGGTGTCGGTTGCACCATTGGCCGTTACCGTAACATTATAAACACCCGGTTTTACTTCAGCGTAGTGCTGCCAAAACGAGACTTCGTCGGGGCGCTTTTTTTCTAGTTGTAGCGTTATTTGCCCACTAGTTGGCCCTTGCCACTGAATAACTACGCTGCGGCTGTTACTGCATGAGCCTTCTATATTGAGCTTCCAACCATTGGGTACTGTTAAGCTTGTGCCTGCTTTAGCAGGTTTTCGCTCGCTATAACCTAGGTTGTAATCGTAAATTAAGTTGGCATTTTTATAGCCGGTATATTGCTGGGCGAGTTGCTCTACGGTTTCGGCGGCGCTAAGTACGTGGGTTGTAAAATTTTGCCTAACAGTGTGAGACGCTTTTAATAGCATTGTGCTGTTTAGCTCTGGCTTATAAATGCGTACAGCCGGCGCATGCTCTTGTATAGGTTGCGATACTTTTTTAGGTTTTTGATTATAACTTTGCTGATTTATAAATTGCGGACTATTTTGCGCAGCTGATTGACTGTTTATAAATGCAGAAGTGCTTGGCGTCATTACTGTGTTATTTATAAAAGTATTGTTTTGCAACGCTGTTTGCGATGATGTAATTGAACCATTATTAACCGCGCCCGAGTACTTTGTTGGTGCTTGAGTTTGTTTTGGGTAAACAGCCAGGCGTGTACTAGCTTGCTTAAACAGAGAATATGGTACCTTTTTCCACTCTTTGTCTTTAGCCCAATATTGGCACCGAGTGTCGTCGCGTAATCGCGCAGCTTGGTGTTTATCTAGCGCACCAAACAGGTTGTCTTGCAGTTGCCTTTGCAACACTTTAGGAAGTTTGCAAAGCTGAGCACGACTTAAATAAG
Source organism: Pseudoalteromonas sp. SR45-5 (assembly GCF_014163565.1). Taxonomy (NCBI): domain Bacteria; kingdom Pseudomonadati; phylum Pseudomonadota; class Gammaproteobacteria; order Alteromonadales; family Pseudoalteromonadaceae; genus Pseudoalteromonas; species Pseudoalteromonas sp. SR45-5. The sequence continues at coordinate 1,856 of NZ_JACJDN010000181.1, forward strand.
AGAATGTAACCACAGGCTCTGAATTTTCAGGCTCATTATGTGGTTGTTCAAATAGTGGGGGGTAATTTAAGTTCACCGGATCCTTGGTGAGCATTTGCATCCTCGCTTTCTCTTAATAAGAGACTTATTTATTATTTAGTTACGGCTAAAAGGTATGCCGTTATTATAGTGCGTTAATATAAAGAAATAGGCACAAAAAATCTACAATGAATTTTTAAATTTGCTAACTTTGTTCAGTGTTTTCTCTTACGTAATGTCCGGCTCCACGAGTAATATAACGCAGCTGCCAAATAACACGCTCAATTAATTCGTCGCGTTGCAATCCTTCTATATCGAGCGCTTCTGCACCCGCATTAAATACGAGTGTTACCATAGATTCCGCCTGAATATAGGCATGCATAGCATTACATTTAGTTTCACTTTCTAAATAATGAGCCAGCTCTAAAATAAAATGCTTTACCTCGCGCGCTACTGCGGCTCTAAATGCTTTAGAAGTCCCGGAGCGTTCTCGTAGTAATAATCTAAATTGGTTACTTGAGTTATCAATAAACTCCATAAAAGTAACCACTGAGGTATTTATAACACTGCCGCCATCGTTCGCTATTCGTCTACGAGCTTGGCGCATAAGTTGGCGAAGAGTTAAACCGGCTTCGTCTACCATGGTTAAACCTAGCTCATCCATGTCTTTAAAATGACGATAAAAAGAAGTTGGGGCAATACCAGCTTCTCGTGCTACTTCGCGTAAACTTAAATTCGAAAAACTATGATCAGCACTCAGCTGATTAAATGCCGCTTGAATTAACGCCTGTCGTGTTTTTTGTTTCTGTTGTGCTCTAACACCCGACATCAACAGCTCCCTGAATTATTTTATATGAATATTTAGTGATATTAGCTCAATTGTCCAGTCTAATACTTGACGACAAGAGTTTGAAATACTATTTTAGCTTACAGTTGTACGCTGAGATTGAGAATTATGAATAAACCACCGATTATTTGGACAAACGTCCTATTTTTTAGCCTAACCTTTTTGGCGGCTGCCACACTTGTACCTTGGTACGCCATTAGCTACGGATTTACCAGCGCGCATTGGATTGCTTTTGTAGCCTGCATGTTTTATGCGGGCTTATCAATTACTGCCGGCTACCATCGATTATGGGCACATAAAACCTATAACGCACACCCTGCAGTTGAATTTATTTTTGCGCTTGGCGGTGCTTTTGCGCTGCAAAACAGTGCATTGCATTGGAGTAGCGATCACCGTATACATCACGGTCAAGTTGACGACCCAATAAAAGACCCTTACGCGGCGACCAATGGTTTTTGGTATAGCCATATCGGATGGATGTTACGTGACTACCAAGGCGATAGCTACGGTGATTATAGTAATTGTCGTGATTTACAGCGCAATAAAATAGTTATGTGGCAACACAAACATTACTTAAAGCTTGTGATTGCTATGAACGTAGGCTTGCCTCTAGCACTTGGTTTATTGGTTGGTGATGTGTGGGGGATGTTAATTCTTGCAGGTTTACTACGCTTAGTACTGAGTCAACACTTTACCTTTTCTATAAACTCAGTTGCACATATTTGGGGCTCTCGCCCATACACCGAAAAAAATACGGCACGTGATAACGGCTTTCTAGCGTTATTTACATACGGTGAGGGGTATCACAACTTCCACCATATTTTTGCAAGCGACTACCGTAACGGTATTAAATGGTTTCATTACGACCCAACAAAATGGATGATTCGCTCTTTAGCAGCTGTAGGTTTAGCCAATAAGTTAAAGCGTACTCCTGTTGAACGTATCGAAAAAGCGAAGGCCGAAACGCTCATGAGCAAAACGCAAACGCGCCTTGCAAAATTGCCTTTAGCACAAGATAAGATTACATTATTACAACAAGAGTACGATTTACTGCTGAAAAAACTGCAAAATTATTGTTCACTACAAAAACAAGTGTTAGAAGTTAAAAAAAATAACATGGCAAAGCAGTGTGAACGCTCAGCATTAATGGCACAATACCATGAGTTGGAAGCCGCCTGGGAAAATCAAAAACAGGCATGGCTAGCACTTAATGCGAGGTTATTAAAAGCCTCTTTTAATTAATTTAGGAGTGGCTGTGGCCAAACAACCAGAACAAAAAAAAGTACCCGTGACATACCAATATGATGCAATAATTATTGGCACGGGTCCTGGCGGTGAAGGTACCGCCATGAACCTTTCAAAAAACGATAAAAAAGTAGCGGTTATTGAACGCCAAGAATCAGTTGGTGGCGGTTGTGTACATTGGGGAACAATTCCTTCAAAAGCGCTTCGCCACTCTGTTAGCCGCTATATTGAATACAAAGCAAATCCGTTATTTAATGTTGGTGAGCGCCCTAGCCGCTTAACATTTCCTGATATTTTACGTCACGCAAGTTCTGTTATTTCTAAGCAATCTAATTTACGTAGTAGCTTTTACGATCGTAACCGCATTCATATGTTTCAAGGTGATGCGAGCTTTGTAGATAAGCACACAATTGAAGTAAAACGAAATGATGGTTCAACTGAGCGACTGACTGCTAAAACGATTGTTATTGCAACGGGTTCACGCCCTTATCGCCCACCAGAGGTAGATTTTACGCATTCTCGTATTTACGAAAGCGACACAATACTTGGCCTTGAGCATGACCCTCATCGTGTACTGATTTATGGTGCAGGTGTAATTGGTTGTGAGTACGCGTCAATATTTAAAGGTTTAGGCGCTAAAGTTGATTTGGTTAATACACGCGATCGACTACTTGCTTTTATGGATGCAGAAATATCTGACGCACTTAGCTATCACTTTTGGAATAGCGGTATTGTTATTCGCCATAACGAAGAGTTTGACCGAATTGAGACGCGTGACGACTGCGTTATAATGCATCTAAAATCAGGTAAACGCGTAAAAGCTGACTGTATTTTATTTGCTAATGGTCGTACTGGTAACACTGATACACTAAATCTTGAAGCCATTGGCTTAAAAGCCGATAGCCGTGGCCAATTAAAAGTTAACGAAACATACCAAACAGAAATTGATAACGTTTACGCTGTAGGTGATGTAATAGGCTACCCAAGCCTTGCAAGTGCTGCGTTTGACCAAGGTCGTATAGCTGCTGATGCAATTGCATGTGGTAACTGCGATGACAGGCTGATTGTTGATATTCCGGCTGGTATTTATACCATTCCAGAAATGAGCTCAGTAGGTAAAACCGAGCAAGAGCTTACAGCCGCTAAAGTACCGTATGAAGTAGGCCGTGCTCAGTTTAAGCATTTGGCTCGCGCGCAAATTGCTGGTACTGAAGTAGGTAGTTTAAAAATATTATTCCACACCGAAACCAAAGAAGTACTTGGCGTACATTGTTTTGGCGAACGTGCCTCTGAAATTGTTCACATTGGCCAAGCTATTATGGAACAAAAAAATGGTGGCAATAATATCGACTACTTTGTAAATACCACATTTAACTACCCAACCATGGCTGAAGCCTACCGTGTTGCGGCATTAAATGGCTTAAATCGCTTATTTAAATAAGTAGTTTTAAAAGCCTTTATAAATAGGTAACAAAAAACCCGCAACTTAGCGGGTTTTTTACTTTTAAACAGTTTTAAAGCTTGTTTAAGTGACTATTACTTATGGTACTTAGCACTTAGCTCATGTACTGCATTAATGAATACGCCAGCATTTTCAGGGTCTACATCTGGTGTAATACCGTGGCCTAAGTTAAACACGTGGCCATTGCCTGTACCAAAGTCTTCTAAAATAGTGCCTACTTCTTGGCGAATACGCTCTGGTGTACCGTGTAACATAGATGGGTCCATATTACCTTGTAGAGCTACTTTATCACCCACACGGCGCTTAGCGTCGCTAATATTAATAGTCCAATCAAGACCGATTGCATCACAGCCTGTTGCTGCAATAGCTTCAATCCATTGACCACCATTTTTAGTGAACAAAGTAACCGGTACTTTACGACCGTCGTACTCACGAATTAAGCCATCTACAATTTTATGCATGTATTGTAATGAAAATTCGTTGTAATCGCGCGGGCTTAATACACCGCCCCATGAGTCAAATACCATTAGCGATTGCGCGCCAGCTTTAATTTGAGCATTTAAGTAATCAATAACTGAATCAGCTAACTTATCGAGTAATAAATGAAGTGTTTGCGGCTCTGCAAACGCCATTTTTTTGATTTTACCAAATACTTTGCTGCTACCGCCTTCAACCATATAAGTTGCTAGCGTCCAAGGTGAACCAGAAAAACCAATAAGCGGTACTTCGCCTTTAAGCTCACGACGAATAGTGCTTACTGCGTTCATTACGTAGCCAAGCTCGTCTGTAGGGTCTAACTTTGGAATTTTTTTAACATCAGCAAGAGATGAAATAGGACGTTCGAACTTAGGGCCTTCGCCAGTTTCAAAGTAAAGACCTAAACCCATCGCATCTGGAATCGTTAAAATATCACTAAATAATATAGCGGCATCTAACGGGTAGCGACGAAGTGGCTGCAGTGTTACTTCACATGCAAGCTCAGCATTACGGCACAGGCTCATAAAATCGCCCGCTTGTGCACGTGTAGCGCGATACTCTGGTAAATAGCGTCCTGCTTGGCGCATCATCCATACCGGAGTTACATCAACAGGTTGTTTTGCAAGTGCACGTAAATAACGGTCGTTTTTTAATTCGCTCATGGCGTAAATGATCCTAAGACTTGTATAAATTGTGCAAGATTGTACCACCATATTCTCCGACCCTCTATTGCTTAGGGACGAAAACAGCTTTACCTAGAGGTAGTTCAATAGAATAGAGTTTTTTAATCCATTTTGACTATAAAATAAACAAAAATAAATAACATTTAAAACTTTTTATTAATATGTTTGCAACATTACAAAAACCTTGTTATTGTTTGTCCCGCGTTAACAAAAACAATAATAAAAATCT
>NZ_JACJDN010000182.1:0-6798 GCF_014163565.1 Pseudoalteromonas sp. SR45-5
CCAAGCGCATCGTATACCGATTTCAATGTTTTCTCAGCACGTACACTTGCTTTTTCAGCACCTGACTTCATTATGCCATCAAGTAGGTTTTGATCTTCTCTGATCTCTTTAAAGCGTGCTTGAATTGGCTCAATCATATTTACAACTGCATCTGCTGTATCTTTCTTTAAATGGCCATACATTTTATCTTCATACTCAGGAACTAGGTCTTCAATTGAGCGCTTAGTTGCAACACTCAATAAAGTAAGCAAATTTGATACGCCAGGCTTTTCTGTGCGATCAAAATATATACGTGCTTGTTCATCTGAATCAGTTACTGCTTTTTTAAGCTTTTTCACAATTTGCTTAGGCTCATCTAATAACATGATGTAACCATTTGGGTTTTCGTCAGACTTAGACATTTTTTTAAGTGGATCTTGCAAGCTCATTACGCGTGCACCAAACTCAGGGATGTACGGCTCTGGTAATTTAAATACGTCGCCATATAAATTATTAAAGCGTGTGGCTATATCGCGAGTCAGCTCTAAGTGTTGCTTTTGATCATCCCCTACTGGTACTTGATCAGCTTGGTATAATAAAATATCCGCAGCTTGCAATACTGGATATGAAAATAAGCCCACGTTTACGTTATTTGCATGCTTAGATGACTTGTCTTTAAACTGAGTCATTCGATTAAGCTCACCCATTTGCGCGTAACAATTTAATACCCACGCTAATTGTGCATGCTCAGGTACTTGCGATTGTACAAATAACGCAGATTTTTCAGGATCAATGCCACATGCCGCGTAAAGAGCAATACCATCTAACACTCGAGAGCGCAGTAATTCAGGCTCTTGGCGAACCGTAATAGCGTGTAAGTCTACTAACATAAAGAAACTTTCGTGGTCTTCCTGTAACTTTAGCCATTGGTTAATAGCGCCAACATAGTTGCCTATTGTCATACCACCGGTTGGCTGAATGCCGCTTAAAACTACTGGTTTACTCATGATTTTCCTTTATTTTGCTTAATGAATAATATTTAACGCTGCGTTACAACAGGTATTATATCTAAGAAGTTATCGCATAGGTACTGCGGATTATAATCCTCAAGACTTTCACCTTGGTTATAGCCATAACTAAGTGCAATTACGTCTATATTAGCGGCTTTAGCTGCAAGTATATCGCTTTTAGAATCACCTATCATTATTGCTTTATTAGGCTCCGCATTTAGTTTTTTGCAGGCAAATAGCAATGGTTCTGGCGATGGTTTTTTTGCCATGTCGTCACCGCATACAACCACATCAAAATGACTCGTTAGTGCCAATTTTTCGAGTAGTTTCTCTGTAAAAATTCGAGACTTATTAGTGATCAATGCTTTAGGCATACCGCGAAGTGCTGCAAGCCCTGTTTCTACATGTTGGTACAAAACACTATACTCACCAACTTGCTGTTCATAATACTTATAGAACTGTAATATTGCTTTGCCACTAAGTGACTCATCTAGATTTTCACTCACTTGCATATCGCCACTCAAAGCGCGTTTAACAAGGACTTCAACCCCATTACCAATCCAACTTTCAACCAAGCGTTGACTAACAATAGGAAAAGCAAAATCGCTCAAGGTTAAATTAATAGCGATATACAAGTCGTAAACGCTATCAACCAAAGTACCATCTAAATCAAATAAGGCGACATCGTACTTCATTACTTAACACTTCCAAGCTGCTCACGCATTTGATCAATCACCACTTTGTAATCAGGTTGATTAAAAATAGCTGAGCCTGCAACAAACATATCAGCACCCGCTCGAGCCGCTGCTGCAATATTATCGACCTTAATACCACCATCAACCTCTAAGCGAATATCTCGGCCTGATTCAATAATACGCTGTTTGGCTTGGCGTAATTTTTCAAGCGTATGAGGGATAAAGCTTTGCCCGCCAAACCCAGGATTTACCGACATTAGTAAAATGGTATCTAGCTTATCAATAACATGATCTAAATAACTTAGGCTTGTTGCTGGGTTAAACACTAAGCCTGCTTTACAGCCGTGATCTTTAATTAACTGTATTGTACGATCGACGTGCTCACTGGCTTCAGGATGAAAAGTAATAATAGAAGCACCAGCCTCAGCAAATAAAGGTATTATGCTATCTACAGGCTTAACCATTAAATGTACGTCGATAGGTGCTGTAATACCGTAATCTCTTAGTGCTTTACACACCATAGGACCAATTGTGAGATTAGGTACATAGTGATTATCCATTACATCAAAGTGAACCACATCAGCACCCGCTTCGAGAACTTTATCAACATCTTCGCCTAGCTTTGCAAAATCAGCAGACAAAATAGAAGGGGCTATTAAATATTTTTGCTCTGGGTTAAACATGATTAACTCCATCAATAAATAGTGTATTGCGTTAATGTAACTTAATTGAAGATGTTACCCAAGTAATATGGCGTAATAGCCCCCATTTTAGGTAACTTTAAGTTTGATATTTAACCAGTATTTGCTATGATTAAAAAAGTAACAAATTATTGGATTTCATCATGCGTGCTTTTAAAATTGGGATATTAATTGCGTCGGCATTACTGCTTATCGGGGCGTTTAGCTTTGGTTCAAGCTCTGAGCAAGAATTAAGCTCAGTGAGTAATTGTCATAATACACAAGTGGTAAGTGCTCAAAACACTTTAACTGCGTGTATTAAAGCTGAAGAAGAGTCATCATGGTTTTCGTGGTTAACTGGCGATAGCCGTAGTGCTCAGTTTCATTACCTTGATTTACTGGAACTACTTACTAGTTCTGAAGATTCTAAAAACACTCCTTCTTTAAAACCTTTATTTTAAATAATGCTACAATTTTTTAGCGCGTTGCAAAGTGTGCTAGCTGCATTTTTTGGTGTTCAGTCTGAAAATAAACGCCAAGTCGATTTTAAACAACATTCCCCTTTATCCATCATTTTAATTGCGATTGTACTATTTGTTGCTTTTGTTATCGCAATTTACGCAGTGGTTGCTTGGGTGCTAAATACATAGCCATCAACTCGTCAACTTTATTTCTAGAGCCACCTTTGGTGCTAATAGTGCGCTTTACTTGAATTTGTTCAAGCGATGCTTGGCTATAAATTTTACGCGTCCACACGGTATCGTGGTTTGAAATAAGCACAGGTGTGTTATTTTCAAATGCGGCTTGTTCTGCCAAATTAGCTAAGTTAGCCTGATCATCTAAATTAAACCCCCCTTTTGCGTAAGACGTAAAAGAAGCCGTTTTACTTAATGGTACATAAGGTGGGTCGCAATAAATAACAGCATTGTTAGGCACTAACTTAAAAACGTCATCGTAATCTAAACAAGTGAACGTTGCTTTTTGTGCTTTTTCAGCAAAAAAATACATTTCTTTTTCAGGAAAGTAAGGCTTTTTATACTTACCAAAAGGCACATTAAAAATGCCTTTTAAATTATACCTACACAGTCCGTTGTAACCATGGCGGTTCATGTATAAAAACAAGATTGAACGTTCGTATACATCACGGCTTTGATTAAACTGCACACGATATTCGTAATACGCATCTGCGTGATTATTCAAATCAACAAATAGCTTTTTAGCGTCACTAATAAGCTCATCTGGAGAGCTTTTAAGCTCTTTATATAAGTTAATTAAGTCTGCATTGATATCATTGAGGATATAGTGCTTAAAGTCACTATTTAAAAACACAGAGCCTGCACCAACAAAAGGTTCAACCAAAGTATCAGCATGCTTGCTAGCTTGGTTTAATCGCGCATTAATGTTTTCAACTAGGCTGTATTTTCCGCCGGCCCATTTAAGGAAGGCTCTACTTTTTTGCTGCATTGGCTCTTTACTTCAATCTGGTGTTGCGCGATTTTACACTAAAGCAGTGTGTTTTACTGATCAACGACTGCTATTTCTTGCTTTATTTTACTAATTTTTTTATAGAAAGGTTTATTTTTTCTAACCCCAGGGGGTAAAGTATCCATTGCTGATTTTGCCTCGTTTATACTCTCAAAGCTGCCAAATGTAACAACCCACCATATTTGATTATTTCGCTTCGTTTGGTAAGAATGTGCTTGCTGCTGTAGATTGAATTGAGCAATGAAATTATCGCGAACTTCCTGCTGAGTTACCGCTAATAATTGAATAACACTATTTGTATCTGCTTGCTGCATGTACCAAATATTATCTTGGCTGATCTGAGTTTGCTCTGCTGTATTTACTTTCTCTACTTTTAGAGCTTTAGATACAACTTCACCTGCTTCACTGCTTTTGTTTTTAACGCTATTATCAATAGCATTGTCTAATACCTTGACGGTATTTGCAGGTTCGGTAAGACTTTGCATGATAGCAGGCACATCATTAATGTGTACGCTCTCTGGCTCAATATCTGGCTCAACTACTTCAGGGTCATTTAAAGTAACTACTGACTCATTTTGCTTTATAACCGGCTCACTTACTTGCTCTACAGATATTGCTGTATTTAGGACTTGCGCTTCTTCCTGCTGATAATATTGTTGCCACCACTGCGTCATATCAGACTTATAAAGCAGACCAATAATTAAAAGCATAATTAACAACATCAAAATCAATAAGTGCAATCGCCAAGATACTTTATCTTTAACGATAATATCGGCTATGTGCTCACTAGGTTGCCAAGCAAGCAATAAGCTGGGATTACCATGAGCCTCGGCTAAAAAAGTACTAAAAACAGGGTCTTCATCATAAGGTAAATCAGTAAAGTACCACTGCAATAACATCTTGCTTTCTCGAAGCGTCAGTGGCTCCAAGTAAATTTCGACAGCATCGTTTAAAGCAAGTTTAGACTGTGATGCAATTATGATATACAACGTATTAGGGCTATTTTTAGAAAGCAGCTCAAGCTCAATTAGTATCTCTTCAGATAATTGCCTACCGCCATCAAGCACCCATAAACAAGGTCCGCACTGCTGTTGCTCAAGCAGCTGGTAATAGTTTTCAGGTAAACTTAAATTATGATCAACTAAAGGGGAATTAAAGCTTTGCTCTAATAAATCGCTCATTAGCTGAGCGTCAGTCATTTGTGCACTTACTTGCACAAACGCTTTATTAAAGTCATTGTATTTATCTGTAATGAAGGTTTCGAGCATATAACTTTTACCTAGCCCCGATGTGCCAAGTAAAACTATTAAATTTTGTCCGTACTCAAATTGCAGTGCGATTCTATCCACCAAAGCCGCACGGCTTGGTAAAATTTGTGACTGCATTTACTGCTCGATTAAGTCTCTAACTTGGTCATCAGAAACATCATCAACTAATGCACACTGGCCAAATTGGGTAGGTAGAATAAAGCGTATAGTGCCTCTTTTATTCTTTTTGTCTTTACGCATATGCGTTAGGAACTGCTCACTAGTCATTTGCTTTGGAATTTCTGTTGGTAAATTATATAGCTCAAGCAGCTTAATAATTCGATCAACTTCACTTGCGCTTAAATCTTGGCGTGTCTTGGCAAGTTCAGCTGCTAATACCATGCCTGTTGCAACAGCTTCGCCATGTAACCAAACGCCGTAGCCCATTTCTGCCTCAATTGCATGGGCAAATGTATGACCTAAGTTTAATAAAGCACGTAAACCATGCTCTTTTTCATCTTGCGCAACTATAAGCGCTTTTATTTCACAACATCTAAAAATAATATGCTGTAAGCACGTTTCATCTAGTTGCTGCAAATTAGCTACGTTTCGCTCTAAGTATGCAAATAATTCGGTATCGTAAATCAGACCATACTTAATTACTTCAGCCATACCTGCTGCAAACTCTCTTGCTGGTAGGGTGTGTAATGTTTGTGTATCAATAAAAACCGCTTGAGGCTGATAAAATGCCCCTATCATATTTTTACCTAAAGGATGATTTACTGCCGTTTTACCACCTACCGATGAATCAACCTGTGAAAGCACTGTCGTTGGTATTTGAATAAACGGTACGCCGCGCTGATAACACGCTGCTACAAAACCAGTTAGATCACCTATAACACCGCCACCTAACGCGATTAAACACGTATCTCGGCCACAGTTATTTTGTAGTAAAAATGCTGATATTTTTTCAAACCATTCAAGTGATTTATATTGTTCACCGTCAGGAATAATAAAAGATAGCGGATTTTGATCTGCTAATGAGTCAAGTAACGCTTGTAAATATAAAGGCGCTATTGTGTCATTAGTAATGATGATAGGCCGACAATCACCAATGTGGTGAACCAGGCGGCCATTATCTTGAAGTGCAGATTGCCCAATATAAATAGGATAACTTCGCTCGTCCAAATTAACTGTTAATTTAAGCATGCTTAGTTATTTCCTTATTATTGGTTTTTAAAAATCTAATTTCTCGATGATTTGGTTAGCAACAACTTTAGCGCTTTGCTCATCGGTACGTACAACAAAATCGGCAACTTCTTTGTATAGGGGCTCGCGTTCTTCTGCTAAGCGCTCTAGTACGTTACGAGGTGCTTCTTCAGTTTGCAGTAATGGGCGACGCTTGTCGCGTTGCGTGCGTGCAACTTGCTTTTCTATAGGTGTCTCTAGGTATACAACTATACCTCGAGCCGAAAGCTTGTTTCGAACTTCTTTGCTCATTACTGAACCACCACCGGTAGCAAGTACAATACCTTGCATCTCGGTTAAATCGCCAATAACAGACTCTTCTCGAAGTCTAAAGCCTTCTTCACCTTCAAGATCGAATACCCATGCAATATCTGCACCTGTGCGGCGTTCGATTTCTTGATCAGAATCAACAAATTCAAGGTGTAATTGGTCAGCGATGTGACGACCAATCGTG
>NZ_JACJDN010000183.1:0-6742 GCF_014163565.1 Pseudoalteromonas sp. SR45-5
TACTTTCTGTTACCGCTCGACTTGCATGTGTTAGGCCTGCCGCCAGCGTTCAATCTGAGCCATGATCAAACTCTTCAATTAAAAAGTTTTATGTCTTTCGACAGCTCAATGAATTCTGAATTTTTAATATCTTTCGATATTGAATTGACTGTGCCGAATAATTACCGAAATAACTATTCTGTTGGTCACTCAGTTTTCAATTGAGACTCTAATTTGTTTGCCTCGTTACTTGCTCAATAAAGAACGAAGTAGCTTGGCTGTTAGAACTCAATCTGTACGAGTGCCCACACAGATGATTGCTTTATATTGTTAAAGAACGTTTTGAGTCGCTTTAGCGTCTCAAGGGATGCGAATAATACACCCTTTATTTTTCGAGTCAACACTTTGTTTTAAACTTTCTTTTTAGAAGATTTAAAACCGAAGTTTTATTTAACTCTGTGAGTAGTTCGTGCCTTGCTATGCTTCAGCGTTTCCCGTCTCAGTGGGGTCGCATTATAGGGAGAACAGATTTTTACGCAAGCGTTTTATTGACAAAACTTTAAATAAAGCACTGTTCGCTGAGAATTTGAGCTAAACGCATTAAAAACACAACATAACTAGCACTTTATTAACATTTAACGCCTATTAAAGTGTTTGTTATGGCCTGCGCTATCAAAAAATACTGTCTACAGACCAGCTATTAAGTCATTTATCTAAAAGCTATAGTTAAAGCCCGCGTAAAAACGACGACCTGAGTAGCTAGTATTGAGTAATCGCGCATCGGTGTCATTTCCTAAACGCGTTACTGATTCAGATTTAGTTAAATTAATAACCGCTGCGGTAAGGCTAAGCCCGTCGTATAAATTTACAGATGCATTTACATCGATTTGTTCGTAAGGGTCTTGGTATACATTTAATCCGCTATTTAAACCGAGTACTGTTTCGCCGCGCTTATTATAAGAAGCACGTACATTAAAATAACCTCCTTCATAATAAACAGAGGTGTTGTACTGATACTTTGCACTACCTATTAAGGCCGACTGACCAAATTCTTCACCATTAATTGTTACATCTGCTTTATTGGTTTTGTTATAAGTGTAATTTGCGTAAAAGCCAAAACCACTATCAAAGGCATGCTGAATAAATACTTCCGCGCCTTTTGATACTGCATCGGTGCCATTACCTACAGTGCTGTAAGGGGCTATATTAATAGTCCCTGCATCCACTATATTATTTTTACCGGCAAAGTTTTGCTCTACGTCGATCACCAGTGGCACAACAAAGTTATCTACTTTCTTATGAAAAAGTGCCAACCCAACAGCAGAACCTTCGCCATAATAATACTCAATAGATAAATCAGCTTGAACTGATTCAAATGGTTTCAAGTTTTTATTTCCGCCACTACCGCTAAAACCAGGAAGCTCGTTAAATGCGGCTCTATCTTCTGCCCATTCACCTGATACATAGGTAATGCGCTGCTGCGCACCTAAATCACTATAGTCAGGACGAGATATTACTTTAGCTATTGCCCCACGAATAACTAAATCGTCGGTTGCATCCCACGCTATATTAAAGCTTGGCAAAACTTGAGTCTCTTTGTTTTGCTGAGTGACTAATTGATAGTCTTCTACAAAACGAGCGTCCCCTGTTACTGGCTCACCTGTTTCATCATTTGTGTGATCTAATTGGTAGGTATATAAGTCAGTAGATGAAGTAAGTGTTTTTGTTTGCACAACACGCACACCCAAATTACCTCTGACTTCACTAAATTCAAAATCACCTTGTATATAAAAAGCCGATATTTTTTCTTCTATATCGTAAACAAAATTATCTTCAATGCGCGTATAAGGTACATAACTAGCAGTGACCATATCGCGGTATTTATTCCAGTCGATACTTGGCATTTGGTTTATATCAAAACCACCTGCAATATTATTCTCACTAGTAAATACATTTTGAGCTAATGGCATTCCACCATTCCATTGGTAGCTATCAAAACGGGTAATACCTTGCTCACTTGCTTCCCCTGCAGCAATGTCAAAATTTGGTTCTAAAAAGAAGGTGTTGCCGGTTTCACGGTGAAGAATTGAGTTGCGGTACTTAACACCGGTTCTAATTGTTTTTAAAAAGCCCCAATCAACATAAAAATCCACATCAGCTTGGTAGTAATCTTCTTCTAGCTCACTGCGTACAAAGCTTGAGTTTGAAGAGCCCGCATCACGACCGCCTCCAACTCCATTTTGTAAATTAACTAATGTATTAGGGTCGATATTAAGTGACACATTATTTTGATTGAGCGACCAGCCAGCCGTTTGAGCTGCGTTTTGAATAGTGGCTGCGTTTTCGCCCGCGTTAGAACTTTTATACGCCGCTTCCCAGCTTTCTTCTGGGCCGCCCTCTGATTGTGTATTACCAATTACAAAGCGCGCTTTAAAATTATCACCTTCATAGGTTAAATTAAAATCAAAGGTATCGGAGGTAGATTCCTCACGTACGTAGCTGCCACGCATCCACGGAAATTGCATATCATTTTCGACACCACTTGCCATTGCATCGTATTGCATACCAGTAACAATAGTGCCCGACTCATCAAGGTTTACATCCGTTAAAAAATCAGGATTTAAAGACCACTCTGGTATATCAATCACAGATTCTGTTCTGTCTTGCCCAAGTGTAAAACCAAAATAATTAAAGCCAAGCTCTAAACGATTTGTTGGTCGCCACTGTGAACTAAATTGAATCCCTTCGCGCTCACGTTTTTCGTTAAGAACAGAACCTCGAACAACTTGCGGAAACCAAACGCCATCGTAACTGTTGCCGTTTGCATCATTAATAGTATCCCAACCGTTATTGTTATCAACTGTATTACCATGTATATCTGTTGCTTGCCCAGTGCCAGTATAGCGCCATACATTAGCATCAGTAACGCCCGAAAGCGTTCTGTTTGTCCGTTCCTGATAGGTATAGCCAACTAATACACCAAAGTTTTCGTTGTCGTTTTTCCATGAATATAAACCCGTAAACTGCGGTTCGTACTCTTTTGTAACATCAGCGTAAGTACTCTCGACATTAAAGACACCCGAGTTTGCATCCATATTTAAAGGCTTTCGGCTGTGCATTAATACAGTGCCACCAACCCCACCTTCATCTAAGCGTGCCTCTGGCGATTTATAAACCTCTACGCTTTCAATCATTGAAGACGGTAACAAAGCATAATCAAACGAACGAGAAGGCTCCCCCGGAGAAGATGCTATAAAATTACCATTAAGCTGTGTAAAGGTAAGTTCTGACGATAAACCACGAATACTGACAGATGAACCTTCCCCGCCGTCACGCTCAATTACCACACCGGGTACACGCTGAAGTGAGTCTGCAACGTTTTTATCAGGGAACTTTCCAATGTCTTCCGCGGTAATGGCATCAACTACAGATCCCGACATACGTTTTACATCTAAGTTTTCGGCCATACTTGAACGGATACCACGTACTTCTATTACTTCCATATCTTCTTTATTATTAGTTATATCTGCGTAAGCTTTATTGCTGAAGCCTATTGCCGATAAAATAGAAATACAGAGTGTTGATTTGAATAGTTTGGGTGAAGCGTGTAGTGAGTTATTATTGTAGTTAAGTGCTGTCATGAAGAGTTCTATTCCATTGAAAACTGCTTATATTGATTCAAGCAAGTTAATTAATCATTTTACTGCAATAAATTGACGAAAATATAAAATTTTTTGCCAATTTTATACAACCAAACTTAATCTTTTATTAACGGGAGCTTAAAATTAAATTAATCGCTTTGATAAATGATTACCTGTTTATAATTAACTTAAATTCAGAATAGTAAATCAATTTTAAGCACTAACCGACTGAACTATCTAGTTATTTAAATAAATACAGTTACATGAAGATATGCTGTGAGGATCTATTTTTTTAAAGTTAAGTGGCTCTTCTAAAAAACATAGACTAAGGTTAATTAAAAGTTTTACTGTAAAAATATCAGATATCCAACCTCTAAATGGTTAGCTTTAATTATTACCAACATTCGGCTATATACTAAAAAAATCACTAAAGATAGCTCTTTTTTGTATCGCTATTTATTCAATGCTTTGTTTCCAATACTCAACTATTTGAATAAATATCCCTAAAAACTTTAATAGGAGCCTATTTATGAAAAGTAATATTAAACTGATCATCACTGCGTGTTTTTTCATTTGGTTTATTGGTGATAGTAACGCCAACAATGCAAAGTCTAACTTTGATCTAGACGGCAATGGTTTATATGATGACTTTGAACGCAATTTACTGCTTGATTTTCTCGGAAACCAGTACCCTGAAATCAAAGCTGATTACGACACTAATAATGATGGCAAAGTCACGGTGCTAGAGCAAACCACTGGTCGACTCCCACTATCGCTGCGTATTCCGAAACGCGCAATTGATAGCACAATCAAAGTTACGTGGGCTTTAAACCTTTTTCCTGAGTGGCTTATGTCTGCTTATTTTCAAGAAGACACTGAAATAGGTAATGTAATAAATCATTCTTCGCGCGGGACAATTACAGCGAATGCAACACAAGCAAAGCTCTCCCTTCAACCATCCAAAACAAGAAAAAATAATGGTGTTGAATTTGCGGAGAACTCTGGGCAATATTTAATAATGCCAGGTCAGCGCGATGCTAGGTGGAATTACAGATGGATGCTTTTTACGTTTAGGATCGATGCTAATACAGGTGATAATGCTGAAACGATTTTATTAGATATTAACCATGGAGAAGGTTCAAATAAGTCATCTCCTAAAATCTGGTATAACAAAACAAACGGTCTAAGTATTCAGTATGTCGGTCTTAATAATAATGGTCTTGATAAACGGATTATGACAACTAAAAATGACGTGATTGCAGATGGTAAAACATGGAATGTTATTGTTGCTGGGATCCGCTATGGTCAAATGTTTGCCTCAGTAAATGGAACACCAATCTCTAGCGAAGCAATCCAACCTGATCGCTTTTCAGGCGAATGGATTAGCAATACTTCCTCATACATTGGCGATAATGATATTGGTAATATGGCTTGGGCATATGATTCACTAGTCTTTGGTTTGACAGAACCATCAGAAGCAATGGTTCAAAAAATGACTGGCTGGGCGGCTTATCGTCTAAGTACGAATCAATCGTTATTTAGTAACGGAATATCTTCAATTGATCTGCCAAACGAACACCCATATAAAAATATTAGACCTACAATGGATGCTGAAGACTTCCCTTATCGCTATATTCATAATGAAAAAGAATGGACAGCTTGGGGGAGCTCTATTGATAGAGCTGAAGTGCGCATTAATGGTGGTGGAGAACGTGTACCTACAGACGACTTTGAAAGAGTATTTTATGATGACTTTCGTAATAACCGAGTAAAAGCGAGTTTTAGTGGTGAATCTGACCTTTGGTCTGCCCCTGGGTTTAATCCGGCAGTTGGCGCGAGCGCTCAGCTGATGCCTCCTAGTGAAACATTTAATGTTTATCCCCACAATAAAGATGAAAAAAAGCAATCTCTTTTACTACGAAAACAAAACGAAAGATGGAAAGCGAGTGCTTTTTATAGCGTGAATGATCTTGGGCATGGCTATACTTGGACTGGGCCAAAAATTTTTCGAATTCGTAGTATGCTTCCTAAAATAGACAAAAATGATTTGCCTGGGGGGTTATTTCCAGCATTTTGGTCTTATAATCCTGATTTTTTGTTTTGGCGAACAGCAAACCGCATCGAAGTAGATTGGTTTGAATTCGATGGAAAAAATGGAGCTTGGTTAAACGGACTTTCTTCTCATTACCACTATGCTCACGTACCAAACATATTTGCAAAAGATGACTCTAGTTATAAAAGTTACAAAGCATATTGGGGAGAACTGACGGAGCAAAAAAGTAAAATTGAAGGTGGTCTTGAATTTTGGGATGGACAATACCATACCTGGGAATTTGTTATTGATAATGACATGACTTATATAAATGTGACTATTAAAGATGAAGCTGGGAATGATAAGTGGGTTGAAGTTGGTCGTGTGCCAACCGCACCAACTTATCTTGAAAGGCTTGATTTGCAACTTGACTATGCGCTTAGGTCTTACGATGGCAATCCGACGAGCGATCAAGAAAGCTTCACCATAGACTCTATTGAAGTACTACAAAAAACATCAGACATAATAAAAATCCCAAAACCCTTTTTCAGTAAACCAATTATTACAGGGGAAAAAGCTGTTGGTGAAACAATAACTTGCCAAGCTAATTTACAAGATATTACAGATATTCGTTATTATTGGTTTGCTGATGGTTATCCGTTAACATACACAGCAACTAATACTTACGATATTACCAGTGAAGAGTCTGGGAAAGAAATTCGCTGTATGGTAAAAGCGGTTGGCGCACTTAACATGCCAGAAGCTTGGACAGAGAAAGTAGTTATAGCAGAACAATATAAATGACGTATGGGTTACAACGGAGCTTGTATATTTACTAACATGTGTGATTCATAGACATCATTTCACTTTTCGTAGTTGAAGATCACGCTGATAATTCGATAACTGAATGCGTTCATTTTCAGTTTCGTAGTTAGCGTGAACGTCTTCCCAAAGCGGTGTTTTTCCAAGCCGTTCACATACAACATCCATTGGAGTTTTACCTTTGAATGAGCCGTGAGCGCGTTGCCAATTGTAGTAATGCTGCCACTCAGGTAACGTTTCATTTTTGAGTTCGTCCAAATCCAAATTA
>NZ_JACJDN010000184.1:0-6710 GCF_014163565.1 Pseudoalteromonas sp. SR45-5
CATCCATTTGGTAGTTTTTTAATAATAAAAAAGCATAAAAAAGCGCAGTTAATAACTGCGCTTAATATTACTTTAGTTTGCTTGATAAATTAAAAACTAAAGCTTACTTTTGCGTAGTACGTTCTGCCGTCAAAGCCGTATGGCAATGCGCGTACTGGGTATTTAAATGCGCCGTTGGTGATAAAATTAAGTACTTCGTCATCACCTAATTCATCTGGTGTTTCGTCAAATACGTTATCGGCACCTACCGAAAGCGCAAACATGTCATTAATTTGGTAACTAACATTTAAATCAACTAACACAGCAGACTCAACCGTACTTGTTGGTTTAAATGACCCCGTAGGCGAAAGCTCACCTGGTAATGAAATATGGTCGTTACCAAAGTATTTTACGTCTGTTTCGCCAAAGTAGTTAAAGCGAATGGTTGATGTGTAGGCATCGCGTTCGTAGTCAAACGTAAGCGTTGCACGTTCGCTCGGTTGTCCGTCGGTAAAAAAGCTACGTTGTAAATCATCAAAAGCAACCGCTTCAGGAATACCGTCTTCTGCATTTACGCTGTCAATTTTAGTATCGTTTAGGTTACCTGCAAAGGTTACTCCTAAATTACCGCCTTCAACTTCAGTGCGGTACGATGCAATAATATCAACACCTTGCGTAGTAGAATCAACCGAGTTTGAGAAGTAGTTAGCTTGCACTGCACCCGTTGCTTGTAGCGCTGCAACCGCTTCTGAGCTAAACGATACATCGTCAACCGAAAGTAAGCTGCCAAGTGTAATACGGTCTTCAATTTCTACACGGTAAAAATCAACCGTTAACGAAAGCTCGCTTGTTACATCGTAAACAAAACCTGCGCTGTAGTTTGTTGATGTTTCAAGCTCTAAGCTATCTACGCCTAGCGCACTTGGGAAAGCGGTCCCTGTGTTTGCCGTGAACGACTGCGTTAATGTGCCGTCTGAGCCTAAGTTAGTTGTAAAAGCTGTATAACCACTTTGTTGAAGTGATGGCGCTCTAAAACCAGTAGATAGTGCACCACGTACTGCAAAGTCATCTGAAAATTCATAGCGTGTTGCTAATTTACCAATTAAATCATCCCCAGCATCTGAGAAATCTTCATAGCGTAGCGCACCACTTACGTTCCATGCGTCGGTGATCATAGTTTCTACGTCTACATAAACTGCGTAGCTGTTACGGTCGCTATCGTTAGCCGCTTCAGGGCGAAGGCCGTTATAAGCTTGAAAACCACACTGTGCAAATTGATCCGGATCGTTTACTGATGGGTACGAGGTATCCATATTTGCTAACCCACACGCGTATGATGCTTCATCGCCAGGCACTATTTCGTAGTTTTCTTTACGGTATTCGGCGCCTACTGTTACATATAAAGGCTCACTACGGCCAATATCTACAATACCGTTTACATCAAGGTTAACCGTTGTTTGATCGAATCTAAAACCACCTGAGTAACCGCCAGTAGGCCCTGAGTTTGCTGCAATGTCGGCATCGCTTGCATCTGGGTTATTAAATAAATACTCAGCCGCGTAAGAAGCATTTAATGTATTGCGTGATGTAAAATCGTATTGGTTTTCACCATAAACAGCCGATACATCGTAAGTCCAGTCTGTGTTTATATCGCCTTTAAACCCAAGTGCTACTGAAATATCTTGTGCTTCGTTATATATGCGCGGTAAAAAACCATCGCTGTATACTTGTGTTACGTTTTTAGAGGCTTCGTTAAAGTTACGGTAAAAACCATTACCCAGCGCCGTGCGCTCAGAGTAGCCACCAAACGAGTAAAGCTCGCCGTCGCCCATTGGTAATGCCATGTTGTAAAATAACGACGTAAATTCACTTTCTGAGTTACCTTGGCCCCAGCGTACATCTTCACTTAGCGTACCTGGCTCAACATTAAGCGCCCCCCCCGTATCGCGCTCTGCACGGTTAGTGCCGTCGGCATCACGGTACTCAAGCGATAGGTTAATAAAGCCGCCTTCGTTACCTAATTCAAAACCACGGTTTAAACCTGCTGAAATAGTGTCGCCGTCACCTTCACTTGTGCCGCCGTATTGTACAAAACCCGTTGTAATACCGGTTGAGTTATTAAGAGATAAGTTAATAACACCTGCAATAGCATCAGAGCCATACTGCGCTGCAGCGCCGTCGCGTAATACTTCAACGCCTTTAAGTGCTGTTAGCGGAATGGCATTCATATCAGTACCCGCAGCGCCTGCGCCTACTGTACCGTTAAGGCCAAAAATTGATTGGTTATGACGACGTTTACCATTTACTAATACAAGGGTTTGATCTGGTTGTAAGCCACGAAGTGTTGCAGGTCTAAATAAATCAGAACCGTCTGAAACTTGTGTACGCGAAAAGTTAAATGAAGGCGCTGTCGCTTGAAGGCTTTGGCCTAATTCGGTAAAACCACCTTTAGTTAAATCATCCGCGTCAATTAAATCAATAGGAGAAGAAGACTCTGTAGAGGTACGGTTAGATACACGCGATCCTAATACAGATATTTGCTCTATGTTTTTAGCAGCTTGCACTGGTGCTTCTTCAGCGTTAACAATGCTTGGTGCGCTAAACGCGAAAGCAACGGCTACAGCAAGTGTGTTTAAACGGTATGTTGACATAGTGACGACCCTGTTTTTTGTATTCTTAATAATATGTGTGTGGTTATGATGCTCACAACCTGTTGCAAACATCCTAGCAACATATGCAAACAAAAAGAAATGAAAAAAACTAAATATTTGGTCTAAGTATGCAAATAAACTTCAAGATAAGAAAAAACCACATCAAATCGGTTAAAATACGTGCTAAGAAGGGATTAAACATCAAAAAACAGAATGTTTAACACTTTATTTACAATGTGGTTTTGTTCGTTATTTTACACTTTTAAAGGTAATAGGCAGCGAATGGTCGTACCTGTGCCTAATGTACTGTTAACTTCTACTTTTCCACCGTGATCGCTCACCATAGCGTATACAAGTGTCATACCCATACCGGTGCCTTTTCCGACTTCTTTTGTTGTGTAAAAAGGGTCAAACATATGTGCTATTGTGTCTTCATTCATGCCACAACCGTTATCTTTTATTTCAATACAAATATTTGTGTGTAGTTCAAAAATATTGACTTCAATAATGCAGCCTTTTTCTAAATCTAACTCGCAAGCTTGCCAAGCATTCATTAAAAGATTTACAAAAATCTGATTAATTGACGATAAATTGCACCAAATGAGTGGTAGGGGTTCAAACCGCGTTTTTATTTCGCATAATTTAAGTTTGCTACTCAATAACCTTAAAGCATTATTAGCACCCGTTGTTACATCGGCTAATTGTTTATCTTGAGAAGAGGTGGGGTGGGCAAAGTTTAATAAGTCATGCACTATTTGTTTTATACGTTTAAGTCCTTCAACGCTGTCGTTAATTTGCCCCTGCAAATTGTTATAAATCCACGCGTACGGATACTGTAAATTGAGTATGTCGATTTCGTGTTTAAAACGGCTCTCTTTAATTTCGTTATTTAAATATTGTTCGTTAAGTTTCAGCAGCGCTACAAGTAAAGGGCTTGCGTTTTGTAGGCTCTCTACGTTACTCATTGCATAGGCAAGTGGGGTATTTATTTCGTGGGCAACGCCTGCGCTCAGTGTACCTAAGGTTGCCATTTTTTCTGTTTGCACAAACAGCATTTGTTGGTGTTCTAAGTCGGCTACTTTTTTTTGTAGTTCATTATTTATGGCAACTAAAACGCTACTTTTATCTTTGAGTAATTGCTCTGCAGCTAAGCGCAGCTTTTGTTCGTTTAAAAAAGCACGTTCAAAATTACCATCTGATCCATCCATTCCCTTCATCCATATAGATAACTTTATACATAACGTTTAGTCGTCTGTATGCAAATTTGCAACTTTAGTGCAGCCAAGGCCTAATATTATGCATAAGTAATTATCCACTTATTGCTAATAACTCCATTATGTAAATACCACTTAATATAAAAGGTAGGCACAAACACACCATAGAGTATTTTTTTAAGCTATTATTTAACCAGAAGTAATTTAAAGGCGACTCAATGACTCAAGTAACACCAAGCATACCAATAAATCAGGTTGATGTACTTTGCATTGATGATGATGAAATAGTACTACGCACGTTAGCACGGCTACTTGAAGTAAATGGCCTGTCGGTTATTGTTTGCGATAACCCGCAAAGTGCACTAACGCTTTTTAAAAATCATGAGTTTGGTTTAATTATTAGCGATATGCGTATGCCGGTAATGAACGGTGCCGAGTTTTTAGAAAAAGCGCGTGCGCTGGCACCCGACACCCAACGCATTTTATTAACCGGCTACGCCGACATACAAACCACCTTAGCGGCTGTTAACCAAGGCCAAATAAATGGTTATATTCAAAAGCCTTGGCAAAACGATTTATTACTTCGTAGCATTAGAGATAGCCTAGAAAAATTTGCACTAAAAAAACAAAATCAAAAATTAGAGGCACAAGTTAAAGCGCAAAACCAAGAGTTGCTAGAGCTTAATAATTCGCTTGAACAACGAGTAGAAAAACGCACCTTACAAATAAAACAGGTTTTAAAAAAGCTTGAAGACGCCAACGAGCGCGAAAAACAAGAGCATAAATCGACCGTAGAGCTGCTATATAATTTTGTTAACGCAAACCCTTACCTAGATGGTAACAAAGCACAAAATATTGCTAATACCTGTACACAAATAGCACTTTATTTAAACTTGTCGCAAAAAAGCATTGATCTTGCCCCTATGGCTGGTTACTTGGCGCAAATAGGCTTGCTTGCTATGGATCCTGATCTTTATAAAAAACCAGTTAACCGCTTAAACGAGCAACAACGCAAAACCTTTTATACTCACCCAAGTACTGCACAATTAATGTTAATGCCAGCAATACATTTACATGACTTGTCGGATGCTATTTATTATCAGTTTGAGCGCTTTAACGGAAACGGAATGCCCAAAGGCCTTGCCGGAAACGACATACCAATAGGCGCTATGGTGCTAGGTTTAGCGCGCGACTATTGGGACGCGTTTGAGCAAAGCAATGCAAGTGATGAAAAGCAGCGCCACGATGACGCACTCGAAAGTGTAAAACTTTATAGTGGATCGTTTTATCACCCTAAAATTGTACGTGCACTTGAAGCAAGCCATGCAAAACTACATGAACAAAAAAGTTCAGCAGGAACAGTGCTAATTTGTAACGCCCATGAACTCAAAGAGCAAATGGTACTGGGCCATGCTCTACACAGCCATACGGGCATAATGTTGCTGCCCAAAGGTCATGTATTTGGCAGTAAATCGATAGAAAAACTCCAACAGCTAGAATCGAAAAAACCAACTCCGTTCAGAATAATGGTGAAAACTGCTAAATGATTGATCTAAACCGCAGTTTTTTTCGTTACAATGTGCATAAAATAGATTATTGAATTTGCTTGAAGGAGCACTCTGTGTCGCGATTTTCTGCGGTTACTGACAACCCCCATGATGGGCGTTTTAACCAAAAAACGGGAATACTGCTAACTAACTTAGGCAGCCCTGATGCACCAACAGCGGCTGCGCTTCGTACATATTTACGCGAATTTTTATCAGATCCACGCATTGTAGAAATACCACGCTTAGTATGGATGATAATTTTACATGGCATTATTTTACGCGTACGCCCAAAACGTTCGGCTAAATTATACGAGAGTATATGGACCGAAAACGGCTCACCGCTTACTCACATCACTCGCCAGCAAAGTGTAAAGTTAAATACCTTATTAAAAGAGCAAGGTTATACCAATACAGAAGTAGTAATGGCAATGCGTTATGGCAACCCTTCAATAGAGGCAGGCCTTGAAGAGCTTCGTGATAAAGGCTTAACGCGTATAATTATTTTACCAATGTACCCGCAATATTCTAGCCCAACTACGGGTTCTACGTTTGATGCTGTATCGAGCGTACTGCGTAAATGGCGCTGGGTGCCAGAACTTCATTTTATAAATGGCTATCATAAGAACACCCGTTACATTGAGTCGCTTGCTAATAGTATTAGTGAGGATTTAGAAGCGAATGGTATGCCACAAAAAATTGTTTTTTCGTATCACGGTATGCCTAAATTGTTTTTAGAGCGCGGCGATCCGTACCATTGCCTATGTTTACAAACCACGCGTTTAGTTGTTGAAAAACTAGGCCTTGATAAAGACAAAGTAATTAGTACTTTTCAAAGTCGATTTGGTAAAGCAGAGTGGTTAAAGCCTTATACCGACGCAACTCTTGCAGCCTTACCTGATGAAGGTATTACCGATGTAGCTATTATAAGTCCTGCTTTTAGCGCCGACTGCCTAGAAACACTTGAAGAGCTAGAAGGTGAAAACCGTGAAATATTCGAAAACGCAGGCGGCGAAAAATACCGTTATATAGCGGCACTAAACGACAGAGACGACCACATAGAAGCTGTGTTTGATGTTATAAAACCTATGTTGTAACCCAAGCTTACTAAAGCTAAACATATTACGCATTAAGCGGTGTTAAAATTAACACCGCTTTTTTGTTTTTAAGGCTTTTAAAATATTTAGTTAATTAATTCACAAAGAGGTTAAGAGGCGCTGCGCTTTTAGAGTAGTGATACATATTGGCTGATCTGGTTTTTCTCAGTTATTACTGATTACCTTATCTTTGTGAAAGAAATTACTTATATTTTTAATAATAAT
>NZ_JACJDN010000185.1:0-6707 GCF_014163565.1 Pseudoalteromonas sp. SR45-5
GAAATGTCTGGCCGGTTATTTGGTGGGTGTTTAGATACCGTAGGTTTATTGCTCGACTCGCCATTTTTAGCGCTGCATGAGTTTAAAAAGGACAGTGCGCCCGAAGGGCTTATTTTATACCTCGAAAATTCAGAACTTACACCAACAACCGTTGCACGATTTTTACTGTCATTAAAATTAGCCGGAATATTTGATGATATCAATGGCTTGGTTTTAGGGCGAAGTGAAATAACACAAGGTCATTACGATGCCTTTGATTATCGCCATGCGTTAGATATAGCGCTAGGTGGGTGTTTATTTCCTGTAATTTTTGATGCCGATATAGGGCACGTTCAACCTAACTTAAATTTGGTCAATGGTGCTACCTGTACGCTAGTTGCTGATATAAATGAAGGTATAGTAGATCGCGCATCGTTAAATATTCAACTTTCGTAGTTTTTATTGTATTTAGTTTTGAAAAACAAATAAATACAAGCGTATAATATGCCTACAGTAAGTGCTAATGCTTACTGTAAATTCTCAGGGCAGGGTGAAATTCCCCACCGGCGGTATGTTTAATGTTTTTTATGACTTAAACGAGCCCGCGAGCGCTTTATTTAACTTATTTTAGGTTAAGTAAAGGTCAAGCAGATCTGGTGAGATGCCAGAGCCGACGGTTACAGTCCGGATGAAAGAGAATATGGCTTATTATACTAAAACCAATTTAATTAAAAACATGATCCTTGTATCGCGTTAATTGAGCTATTTTTCTTTGCGCTATATTTAGTCACTAATTTAATGTTATTGGTATAACAGTGTGCGCTGCATTTTGCTGCGTGCTTTTTGTTATTTTATTTAAGCTATTTTGGTAGTGATCGCTTTAAATTTAAGTGATGTATTACTGATCCTTTCACAGTCCTGAATCTATTATTTTTATTTGGAATATAATGATGATTCAGTCTCTACTTACTCAATTCGGCGAAAGCCATACCCGCGTACAAAGCGCAATCACTGCACTACAGCAAGGCCAAGGCGTACTTGTCGTTGATGATGAAAACCGTGAAAATGAAGGCGACTTTGTTTTTTCAGCTGAGCACCTAACGACTTCTCAAATGGCCGAAATGATCCGCGAAGGCAGCGGTATTGTTTGTTTATGCATGGGGGATGAGCGCATTAAACAGCTCGACTTACCGCAAATGGTAGCTAACAATACGAGTCAAAATAACACCGCTTATACAGTCACTATTGAAGCTAAGCATGGCGTAACAACAGGCGTATCTGCTGCTGATAGAGTAACTACTATAAAAGCAGCGACAGCGGATAATGCAAAACCAAGTGATTTATCCCGCCCAGGGCATGTATTTGGTTTAAAGGCACAAACGGGTGGCGTATTAGTGCGTCGCGGTCATACCGAAGCATCCGTTGATTTAATGCAACTTGCCGGCTTAAAACCATTTGGCGTAATTTGCGAACTAACAAATCCTGATGGTTCAATGGCGCGCTTACCTGAGGTGAGTGATTATGCTAATAAACATAATATGACCGTTGTTTCTATTGAAGATTTAGTGCAATACATTCAGGCTGCACAGCGCAAAGTAAGTTAAACTGCTTTAAAGCAAAAAAACCACTTATTTAAATAAGTGGTTTTTTAATATTGTTATCATTTAAGTTTATAACGTATTACTTATAAAACCTGAATAACTTGCTCTTTTGCTAAGCGAGATTTAGGTAATTTAGCATTATAATCTTCAGCGCTATCATGATAGCCAAGTACTAATGCCACGTCGCATACGTAACCATCAAGTTCTTTTTCAAAGACTTCGCCAATCAGCTCGGCATCTACGCCTTCCATTGGGGTTGAATCAATGCCTAAACGTGCAGCGGCATGCATAGTGTTACCCAGTGCAATGTAAGTTTGTGCTTTAGTCCACTCTTCATTAACGCCTTGCTCATCAGTATTCATATCAACAAACGCATAAGCACCAAAAGCTTGTTCGCGATTTTCTGCTTTAGTACGGCCATTTTTAATATCTGCATCAATAACTTGTGCGTAGTCATCGCGGGTATATTTAGGATTGTTAGCGAATAATATTATATGCGAAGCTGTTTTAATATGTGGCTGGTTAAACGCAAATTTATTAGCAAATGTACTATGCATACGCTCTTTAGCCTCATCTGATTCAATTACGATGAATTTCCAAGGCTGCGAGTTAATAGATGATGGAGATAGGCGCATAGCTTCGTAAATAACGGCTAAATCGTCTTGAGATACACGTTTCGTTGCATCGTAACGTTTTGCTGTGTAACGCTTTTCTAAGTCATTAATAATAGGGTGAGTCATTAGTTTCTCCATTGAGTAGGTGTTTTACCAGTATTTACTATGTTGAGTCAGTTTTAGTAAAAACAAACCCTTTTAAAAATTTATTACAAAAATAATATCGTGTTTTTAAATCACTCTACTTATTTAATTCAATTGATATCTACGTAAAGTAAAGCCTATCAATATAGCTAGGTACGGATAGTAGTGGGTTATTACAATATGATAAACAGGTATATGGTTGAATCATTATCAAATATTATTAGGTAATAGTTTATTTAATAAATATAAATACAGCCATAACCACCCCGAAATATTGGCTGAAGACACCAATTACATTGGTGCCTTCAATTAATTCAGGCAGCGCGTTAAAAACCTTCCAACACTATTTTGCCAATAGAGCGACCTTCTTCAAGTTCTGCGTGTGCAATACGCAGGTTAGCCGCATTTATAATGCCTAGATTTTTACCAATAGTTGTTTGAATATGGCCCTGGTCAATTAACTCAGCAACATGATTTAATAACTTGCTTTGCTCAATTAAATCTTTGGCATTAAACATTGAGCGGGCAAACATAAATTCCCAATGTAGCGATAAGCTCTTCATTTTTAATTTACTAACATCTAATGACTCAGGATCGTCAATCATTGCAATTTTACCAAATGGTGTAAGTACCTCTGTATACGCTTCAAAGTAAGTATCAGTACTGTGCAGACTTGCTACATGTGTTACCGAGCCAATGTTTAATGCGTCAATTTGAGCGGGTAATGGTTTTGTATGATCAACAACATAATCTGCGCCTAGTTTTTTAACCCATGCTTGTGAGCTTTCACGCGATGCAGTGGCAATCACTGTTGCACCAGTAATCGCTTTAGCAAGCTGGATAAAAATTGAGCCAACGCCGCCTGCGGCACCTGTTACTAAAATAACTTCGTCTGATTTTGTTTTTGCATCAGCTGCTTGTTTTACAATGTTTAAATGCTCAAATAATAATTCGTACGCTGTTATTGCAGTAAGGGGTAATGCAGCAGCTTCAGCATCGTTTAAGCTTTGTGGTTTGAACCCTACAATGCGCTCATCCACTAATTGAAATTCTGCATTACTACCTGGGCGGGTAATATCACCTGCGTAGTAAACAGCATCGCCAGGTTTAAATGCCGTTACAGCATCGCCGATGGCAACAACTTCACCAACAGCATCCCAACCAATAACTTTTATTTCACCATCAGCAGGGGGCATAGATGCACGCACTTTGTAATCTGCTGGGTTAACTGCAATAGCTTTAACTTTAATTAATAAATCACGACCTGTTGCAACTGGCTGTGGTAATTCAACATCAATTAACGATTCAGGGTTAGAAACAGGAAGAGATTTTTTATAACCAACGGCTTTCATAATAAGTGTCCTAATTTGTTTACATATAAGCTGCAAGCCATGCTTTGGCTAGCTGATGGATATATAGTAGACCTTGCTTTAATATAGATAAACCACATAATTGTTGAATCATTATCAAATATAAATAGATAATATGAGCATAGAAGATTTAAAACTTATTTTAAAAGTCGCTGAGTTTAGAAGTATTACGCTCGCAGCTGCTAAGTTAGATATGCGTACAGCCACAGCAAGCGCGGCTATTAAACGTGTTGAGGCAGCCCTTGGTAGTGAGCTATTTGTTCGTACAACACGTCATTTAAGGTTATCGGCTGCTGGGGAGCGCTACATACCACAATGTGAGCAGGCTTTAGCTGTACTTGAGCTTGCAAAGCAAAATCTAAAAGGTGAGCACGACGAAATTGAAGGGGAGTTGCGTGTTGCCCTTTCATCTGACTTAGGCCGTAACTTAGTGATCCCATGGATTGATGAACTCATGGACACTTATCCAAAGCTAAGTTTAAGAACGCATATAAGTGATAGTAATATCGACTTTTACCGTGACTCAGTTGATATAGCGCTTCGTTATGGCTCACCTAATGATGCTAGCGTTTATGGATTCAAAATTTGTAACGTACCGCGCTTGTTATGTGCAACTGACGAATATCTCTTACAAAACGGGGCTCCCATGCATCCCGATGATTTAGCGTCGCATCAAGGTTTGTTTTATCAGTTGCAGGATATTATAAATAATACGTGGGAATTCACCGATGGTGAGTCAAAATATAAAGTTAAAATGAATGGCAGGCGCGCCTCAAACGATGGCGATTTAGTAAGGCGCTGGTGCGTTGCTGGTAAAGGCTTGGCTGTAATAACCGAAAGGTTAAGCAAAAACCAACCTCAGCCAATCACCGATTTATATTTAAATGGGCGTTTGCAGTTCTCAAGTATTGATGAACAAATATATCATTCAATGCTGGTTTACCCTGCAATGCTTGCCTCTAACAGACACGACCGTGTATTAATAATTGGTGGTGGTGACGGGCTTGCACTTAGAGATGTTTTAAAATGGCCTGTAAGCGAAGTAACGCTAATAGATTTAGACGCGCAGCTTCTCAATTTATTTGGCCATAAAGACGGTGACTTTACGCCCCCAGAGCACATCAATAAGCGATTACTACAGCTAAACAATAAATCGATGCAAGACTCGCGAGCCAACATAATTGTGGGTGATGCATTTTTAGAAGTTGAAAAGCTGCTTGATCAATCTAAGCAGTTCGACACTATCTTAATTGATTTACCGGACCCAAATCACCCTGATCTAAATAAAATGTACAGTGACTACTTTTATAATCATGTACGTCAGTTATTAGCACCCGATGGCGCAATGGCGGTTCAATCAACTTCACCTTACCACGCTAAAAAAGCGTTTTTAAGCATTGCTAAAACAGTTAAAGCCGCAGGGTTTGGCTATGTTGAGCAGTATCAGCAAAACATACCTTCGTTTGGGCAGTGGGGCTGGACTATAGCCACTAAAATGGGTCAGTCGGCCAGTGGCCGTATTAATGATGCGACGGCTATGCCTGTGCCATCAAGGTGGATTAGTAAAGAATATTTATTGGCAAGCTTTGTATTTCCTAACCACTACTTTGAACAAGTTAAAAGTATTGAGGTCAATAGGTTAGGATCTGGTCAGTTGTATGATTACTACCGAACTGCATGGCAAATAGAAAGCGAATTGTATAAAAACTAACAAAACATGGTTGACATAATATGTCGGCCGTGAGAATCTTAACTCAGACATAATATGTCAAACGACAAAAGGCAGAGACATGGAATTAAATGAACTTTCAATAAAATTAGCTTCTTTTGAAACTGAAGGCGCTAACTTTGAGTCTTTCTTGATTGCCAACCCTGGCGAGCAAGATGTTTTACAAGTCATTGTTGATGGAAATGATGAACTTCCAATTTTTGTTACACAAACGCAAGAGCAGTTGTTATGTATTAGCTACTTGTTTGACGAAGATGAAGTTAAGAGTGAATTACGCAACGAGTTAAACGAAACATTACTACGTTTAAACGTGCCAATTCCACTGAGTGCATTTGCTAAAATCGATAACAAATACGCGATTTTTGGTGCACTGTCGGTAAATTCATCATTAGATGACGTTACCCACGAACTAGTGACATTAGCCGATAACGCTATCGATGCACTAGAAGCCGTGACCTTGTATTTAAACGATTAATAGCCAGTTAGTGGAGTTAAGATTATGAGTATTTTAAAAAAATTATTTACAGCAGTACGTGGCGGCGCTCGTGAAGCAGGCGAAGCAATTGTAGACAAAAATGGCATCCGTATTTTTGAGCAAGAAATTGCAGACGCGCAAAATGCACTTCACCGCGCTAAAAAAAGCCTTACAGAAGTAATGGCTAAAGAAATGCAAACTAAGCGTAAAATTAGCGCTGTAGATGCATCAATCGCGGAACACGAAGCGTATGCAGGCCAAGCTCTTGAAAAGGGCAACGAAGCGTTAGCATTAGAAATTGCAGAAAAAATTGGTGACTTTGAAGCTGAAAAAGCCGAAAACGAGCAAGTATTATCTGGCTTTAGTAACCATATTGTTGCGCTTAAGCAGCAAGTTAAAGATGCTGAAAAATCGATTAAAGAGAATCAACGCCAGCTTACAATGGTTAAAACCACTGAAAGCGTACAGCAAGCAACAATGGCTGTTAACAGCACGCTTAATACAAACAGCTCGTCTATGACATCGGCTCGTCAATCGCTTGAACGTATTAAACAGCGTCAACAAGATCGTAGCGACCAGCTAGGTGCTGCAAAGCAACTTGAGTCAGACGTAAATGGCGATGACTTAAAAGCAAAAATGGCTGAAGCAGGCATTGGCGACACAAGTCCAAAAAGTGCTGATATTTTAGCTCGCATCAAAGCGAAGCAAAATAGCTAACCATTACGTTTATACTTTAAAAAGGTAACCG
Source organism: Pseudoalteromonas sp. SR45-5 (assembly GCF_014163565.1). NCBI lineage: Bacteria > Pseudomonadati > Pseudomonadota > Gammaproteobacteria > Alteromonadales > Pseudoalteromonadaceae > Pseudoalteromonas > Pseudoalteromonas sp. SR45-5. The sequence goes on from NZ_JACJDN010000185.1 coordinate 6,661, forward strand.
AGTTTTGCTCAGTTACCTTTTTTGCTTAGAAGGCAGCCTTCCTATGT
>NZ_JACJDN010000186.1:0-6700 GCF_014163565.1 Pseudoalteromonas sp. SR45-5
GCAGGGCTAATATTTGCAAACGTAGCCCTACCGCCTAAAAAGAGTTTGTAACTGATACTGAGCACTCGCTTTACTTTAATTGAGTAAAGCGAGTAAAACATTAAACTAAAAACAACTACCAAGTAGCAATTGAGGCCAATGCTAAATGTTTTAGCTCATTACATTGCACTTGAGTCAAACTCAAAAACCTCATAGTGATTCCAACGTAAAAACAGTTCAGCGCTTTCTAAATAACCTAAACTCTGGATAATAAATCTATCTCAAGCAGCTATTTTCAGCGCTAACTGCGTTGAATTTACTTGCAATAGGCTAGATATTTGCGTATTCACTGGTGCGTAAACTGCTTTGCTGAGCTTGAATAAGCCATAAAACAGCCAGCGACAGTAAAACCGATTTCCATTTCATTATTGCTCCGTTCCCTCTATGAGTAGAGGTATTTCATGCGTGTTTTTATTAATTTAATGATAAACCATATATTATTTTCTATTTCGGTTCAATCACTTACAAACAGCAGCCTTAGCTTATTAATAATAAAAGATGATAGTGAGGATTATTACTTGGCACTTCCCTATTGAACAAAAGTACTCAATAGGGAAGTAACTCACTTAGCGTGACCAGTTAGTTTTGGCAAGCTCTACAATCTCGTTTCCTTTGCCGTTTATCAGCGCTTTCATCATGTAAACACTAAAGCCTTTTGCTTGCTCTAATTTGATTTGCGGCGGCATTGAAAGCTCTTGTTTTGCAGTATCGACTTCTAAAACAACAGGTCCTGAGTGGTTCATCATCTCGTTCATTGCCGATGGTAATTTTTCAGGGTCATCCACATGAATCCCTTTTAAGCCGCAGGCCTGTGCAATGTTAGCAAAACTTGGGTTTTCTAAATCGGTATCGCTTGATAAAAACCCACTGGCTTTCATTTCCATAGCCACAAAACTGAGTGAGCGATTATTATAAACAACAATCTTTATTGGTAAATTAAGCTGCTTAAGTGAGATTAAATCCCCCATTAACATCGAAAAGCCACCATCACCACACATTGCGATGACTTGGCGGTCTCTATCTACAGATTGAACCCCCATTGCCTGCGACATCGCATTTGCCATAGAGCCATGATTAAACGAGCCAATTAAGCGACGCTTACCATTCATTGATAAATAACGCGCAGCCCACACTGTTGGCGTACCTACATCACAAGTAAAAACAGCATCGTCAGCCGCTTGCTCGTTTAGTAAACGCGTTAGGTATTGCGGGTGAATTAAATTTTGCGAGGTTTTGCCACTGGCTAGTTCATCGAGATCTTGTCGAGACTCTTTGTAGTTTTTAACACTTTTTTCTAAGTGCGAACTTGTCCGCTCACCTTTAATATAATCAAGCAGTGTGGTCACTGAATTTTTTGTATCGCCTAATACGCCACAGTCAATTTGCACGTGTCGCCCGAGTGACGCAGCCTGATTATCAATTTGCAATATGGTGGTATTTTCAGGATAAAAAGCACGATAAGGAAAACTAGTACCAATCATAAGTAACGTATCGGCTTCTTGCATTGCATGATAGCCCGATGCAAAGCCAATAAATCCGGTCATACCAACATCGTAAGGATTATCGTATTCAATAAATTCTTTACCGCGCATGGCATGCACAATTGGCGCTTGTAATTTTTCGGCTAGCGCAACAATTTCGTCGTGGGCATCCTTACAACCTGCACCACACAATAAGGTTACTTTTTTACTTTTATTAAGATGAGTCGCCATTGCTTCAATATCAGATAAAGCGGGAGTATGTGTTGCTGGCCTTGGCACGTTCCATTTTGGTTTGATAGCTTTAGGCATATCTTTTAATGCTATGTCGCCAGGTAGCACAAGTACACTCACGCCTTTATTTAATATTGCTTGTCGCATTGCTGTTTCTAGCAGGTACGGCATTTGCTCAGGGCTCGACACCATTTCACAATACACACTGCATTCTTTAAATAATTCTTGCGGATGGGTTTCTTGAAAATAACTACTACCAATTTCAGATGAAGGAATATGTGCGGCAATTGCTAATACTGGTACATTATTACGCTGACAATCAAATAAGCCATTAATTAAATGAAGGTTACCCGGCCCACAAGAACCCGCACACACCGCAAGCTCGCCTGATAAATGGGCTTCGCCACCAGCTGCAAATGCGGCAACTTCTTCATGTCGCGTTCCTAACCATTCAATTGTTCCCATTTTTCGCAGACTTTCACTAATGCCGTTAAGTGAATCGCCAGTTACTCCCCAAATACGTTTTACGCCTGCTTGTTCGAGGGTTTTTGTAATAAAACTTGCGATATTTTGACTCATAATATAGAACTCCTAAATATTCAGTTATTCTGTAAATTGATTTTTCGTCTCTGATCTATCAGGTAAGTCATCGTTTCGAAATGCGCTCAATTATTGAGAATCGATAAGCTTAAATATTTTGATAATGATAAATATATTACTACTGAGACTTTACTAACAAACGCCTATGCTTGCTGCGACCCCATACTGATACATAAAACATGAATGTCCGCTTTAAAGTGTTTATGAATATGCGGGTGCGAGATTTTTAGTGGCTTAACTATGAATATGTTATTATGCGCTCAATTATTTTACTGAATGCTTTTCTCTTACTTCTATGTCAAATTCTGCTTCTTGCTTTACATTATTTTCTCAAAATATTGATGCTCTCGCGCTTCCTGAAAAGTTTACTTTCCCTTTTTATTACGAGCCGCAACCATTAGCTGTAGCAGCCACAAAACAATTACAGCAACAACTTGAAACGTTAACGCATTTAAAAGCAGAAAATGCAGGTAAAATGTTTGGGGTTTTAGTGGTGCAAAATGTTAAGCAACAATTAGGCTTTTTAAGCGCTTATTCGGGACAAATTGAAGGTGATAAAGGCAATATTAGCTTTGTGCCGCCTGTTTCTAGCATGCAGCTGCAAGACGATACCTATTTGGCTCAAAGTAAAATAATTAACGATATTAATGCTCAAATTGAGCAATTAGAAAATAGCGAACAACTGCTTGAAGTTAATAGCAAACTTGATGATGCAACACAGAGCTACCAGCAAGCGCTATTAGCTCAACAGGCAGTAATGCAAGCCGGTCGTCAGCAACGAAAAATACAACGTACTGAAGGTGAATTAGAACTTAGCGAAAGTGATTTTGAGCAGTTAAAAAATAAGCTTGCAGGGCAAAGCATCGTAGAAAAAAAGCAACTGCTGGCACTTAAAGCCTATTGGCAAAATATAATCGAGTCACTGCAGCAAACACACATCAATATTTCTGATGAAATTGCTCATTTAAAAAAGCGCCGTAAAACGCTTTCTAAAAGCTTACAAAAAAAGCTATTTGCACAGTACCAATTTTTAAATGCAAATGGTGAAACTACAGATTTAAATGCTATTTTTGCAGCACTACCTGAGCACACTCCTCCTTCGGGTGCTGGCGATTGTGCAGCGCCTAAATTATTACAATACGCCTATAAACATGACTTAAAGCCACTTGCTATGGCAGAGTTTTGGTGGGGAGCAGCACCTAAATCAGTAATTAGGCAGCATAAGAATTACTACCCTTCTTGTTACAGTAAATGCCAACCAATACTTGGGCATATGCTAAAGGGTTTAGATGTTGAAGATAACCCGCTACTTATCAACCCAGCTCAGGGTAAAGATTTAAGTATTGTTTATAAAGATGACGACTTACTTGTGGTAAATAAGCCCGCTGAGTTTTTATCTGTGCCTGGCGTTAATATTGATGACTCAGTTTATATGCGAATCAAAACGCAGTTTCCAGAGGCATCAGGTCCACTAATTGTACACAGATTAGATATGTCGACTTCTGGATTATTGATGATTGCGCTTAATAAACGCGTGCACAAAGCACTGCAAAAGCAGTTTATTGAACGCACCATAGATAAACGTTATGTCGCATTAGTTAATGGTAACGTAGCTGAGGATAGCGGAGTAATTGATTTACCCTTAGTGCTCGACTTTGATGATAAACCGCGCCAAATGGTATGTTATAAACACGGTAAGCCATCACTTACTACCTGGCACGTTTTAGAGCGTAACAACAATATTACCCGATTACAGTTATATCCTAAAACAGGGCGAACTCATCAACTAAGAGTGCATTGTGCGCACAGTTCAGGTTTAAACATGCCAATTATAGGCGACACACATTATGGGAAAAAAGCCGATAGATTACATTTACATGCAGAATACTTAGCATTTACTCACCCAATTACACTTAAACGATTAGAATTTGAAGTAGCCGCAGATTTTTAACAAAAGCACATAAACCGCTACCACTAAAACGTACAAATATTGGCTTTTATTAATTAAATTGATATTGTTTATGGTCTTATTTTTTTCAATGATGAGTATAAGAAACAGTTCAAACCCAAGTTTATTAAGCAATGCGAAAAAGTATTTCAATAATAAAAATAAATCAGCAAAGGATTAACATGGCTAACAATACACAAATAAAGATTTTAGGTAATACTTTATGGGCAAAGTATATTGTTCTCATTTTATTTTTACTTCTAAGTAAGCTTGCCTCAGCTAACGGCGATTCATTAAGTGCAACTTTGCATGCGCTAGACTTTGAAACAACTCAAACCCTCATCAATAACATAAAACTAAATGAATTAGACTATCTTCAAAATGAAGACAAACTCACTCAAGCGTTTAAAATAAGCAAAGAGCAAAATTGGGAAAACCTTCATTTAGAAGCGGCCGCTTTGTATGCGGAGTTACTTTTTAGACAAGAAAAATACACAGCGTTAAATACTCACTTATCCTATTACTTAAAGAACAAAGAGTTACCAAATCAAAAAAGTGTATATTTATTATTTCTCGAATCACAACTCAAGTCTCTAGCGAGGGATCCAAACCCAGCTCCAGCACAAACGCTAGCCACAAAATTAGAAGAGAGCTTGCAACAGCATTCAACTAAAGAAAAAATCATTATTTTACGAGCACTTGCTTACTATTACACCGATACAGATGCATTGAAAAAGACCCTAAATGTTGCACTAGAGGGGTTAGAGTTAGCATTAAAAGATGACGATTCAGCATCTCAAGGATACTTTTTTAGAAAAATAGCCGATGCATATAATTATCTAAACGAAAAAGACAAAGCCGTATATTATGCAAAAAAAGCGGTTGCGGCATATGAGCAAACACAAGATGGGCTTTTTACCTCAAAAGCATATTGGAGCTTAGGCAATGTATTGCTGGAGATAAAAAAACCTAAAGATGCCTTAATATACCTAGATAAAGCATTGCTCTATTTCAAAAAAGTTAATATGCAAAAAGGCTTAACCTTTGCTCAGTACTCAATTGCTAGCATTGAGTACTTACAAGCCAACTACGATAAAGCTTTAACTTTAACTAAAGAGAACATTGAGCTTGCTCGTTCTGCAGGTGTTTATGATATGCAACTCGCATCGCTCATTTTGTTAGCTGACATATATATAAAACTAGATTTACTTGATCAAGCAAATGAAGCAAACGATGAGGTGTTTTTAAAATTAGATAAATTCAGCCGCAGTATTTATAAAGCCGATTTTTTAAGTAAACGCTATGAGCTAAAACGACGCCTTAACCACACTGACGAGGCTTTTGAAGCAATTGAACAAAAGCTCCTTTATACAAAAAAACACTACGAAGCAACCAGCGAAAACAATATAAAAACACTACAGATACAGTTTGAAGTAAAAGAAAAAGAAGAAAAAATACAGCAACTAGAGTACGCAAAAGATATTAGTGAGCTACAAGCTAAAGAAGAATATCATCAAAAAATAATTTGGCGACTTAGCGCTGCTATTGCGTTTATTTTAGTGATTGCTTCGTTATTTTTATTTTATCGACAAGCTCGACAACGTCAAAAGTATCACGATATTTCGTTAACAGATTACCTAACAAATTGCCCTAATCGCAGAGGAATAATGCGCGCAGCAGAAGCAAAACTTGGTGAAGGTAAAATGACTATAGCAATTGTTGACTTAGACTACTTTAAAAAAGTTAACGACCATTTTGGTCACGATGTTGGCGATTTAGTTCTTATTGCCTTTGCAAAAGCTGCAAGAGAAACACTCTGTGATGATCATCAGTTTGGCCGTTACGGCGGTGAAGAATGGTTATTTGCACTAAATACGGCTGATGAACGAATAATTCGCGATATATTTAACCGACTCGCCATTAGCTTCGCCAAGCATTGCAGTAATATAGAAGACTTTCCTACAGATACAAAAATCACTTTTAGTGCAGGAGCCTCTGTAAGTAGCCCTTTAAAAAGCACACTAGATATTCTTATTAAGCATGCAGATAAATTACTTTATAAAGCAAAAGAAAACGGAAGAAACCAAGTCGTAGTTGATTAAATAAACACAGCTAAAAGTATTGGCTCACTTACTTGACTAAAGTTCGTCTAAAACCATCAGTTTAATTTTATGTGCTTTCACAAAATGATCTAATTTATGGGTGTGTATCCACCAAGTAGCGGCCTCCATAAGTAGCTCTGGGTCGTCGTTTTTATTGGCAAAAAATGCATAAAAAGAAAGCCCTACATTTTCGCCTTTAGCTGCTATTTTTTTATCGCACACGGTAATTATTTTTGCTCTTAGTTCTTCCCTCATACATACCTTATTTAATTATATTTTTACTATTAAAATACGCCATT
>NZ_JACJDN010000187.1:0-6666 GCF_014163565.1 Pseudoalteromonas sp. SR45-5
CTTTGCTTACAATGTTTGCCACAGTAAAACCAAAGTGCTCAAACAGCTCACCAGCAGGTGCCGACTCACCAAAGGTAGTCATACCTACTACTGCGCCATTTAGACCTACGTACTTGTACCAGTAGTCAGCAATACCTGCTTCTACTGCTACGCGGCGTGTAACAGATGCCGGTAATACGCTTTCTTTGTACTCTGCGCTTTGATCTTCAAAGGCATCAGTACATGGCATAGATACAACACGTACCTTTTTACCTTGGCTGCGTAGCTCAGTTGCTGAATCTTGTGCTAGTTGCACTTCAGAACCCGTTGCAATGAAAATAATCTCAGGGTTGCCGTCACAGCTAAGGATGTAACCACCCTTTTTAACGTCTGCTAATTGCTGTGCGTCACGCGCTTGTTGCTCAAGACCTTGGCGAGTAAAGATTAACGATGTAGGACCGTCTTTACGCTCAATAGCTTGTTGCCATGCAATTGCCGACTCAACTTGGTCACATGGGCGCCAGTTGTATAAGTTAGGCGTTAAACGCATGCTTGCAATTTGCTCTACTGGTTGGTGAGTTGGACCATCTTCACCTAAACCGATTGAATCGTGCGTGTATACAAAAATGCTTGGTTGCTTCATTAATGCAGCCATACGTACGGCATTTTTTGCATATTCAACAAACATTAAGAACGTAGCACCGTAAGGAATAAAGCCTTTATGAAGGGCAATACCATTCATAATTGCCGACATACCAAACTCACGTACACCGTAGTAAATGTAGTTACCGCTTGCATCGTCGTGTGTTAAACCTTTAGAGCCATCCCAAATTGTTAAGTTTGAGCCTGCTAAATCGGCTGAGCCACCCATAAATTCTGGTAATAACGGACCAAATGCGTTTAATGCATTTTGCGATGCTTTACGAGACGCTGGGTTTGCAGGGTTTGCTTGTAATTGCTCAATGTACGCTTGAGATTTTTCAGCCCAATCGCCAGGCAGTTCGTTATTAATACGACGCTTATATTCAGCTGCAAGCTCTGGGTATGCTTTTGCGTATGCTGCAAATTTTTCGTCCCAGCTTGATTCAAGCTGTTGGCCTTTTTCTTTGCTATCCCATTGTGCGTAAATATCATCAGGAATTTCGAACGCATCGCCAGTCCAACCTAAGAATTCGCGAGACGCTTTTATTTCGTCATCACCTAGTGGTGCACCGTGACAATCGTGGCTACCAGATTTATTAGGTGAGCCGTAACCAATAATTGTTTTACAACAAATTAGTGATGGTTTATCGGTAACACTTTTAGCTTCTGCAATTGCAGCACTTATAGCATCGCTGTCGTGGCCATCAACACCACTAATTACATGCCAACCGTATGCTTTAAAGCGAGCTGGCGTGTCATCTGTAAACCAACCTTCTACTTCACCATCGATTGAAATGCCGTTGTCATCCCAAAATGCAACAAGTTTACCCAGACCTAATGTGCCTGCAAGTGAACCAGCTTCATGAGAAATACCTTCCATAAGGCAGCCATCGCCCATAAATGCATAGGTAAAGTGATCAACAATATCGTGACCTTCGCGGTTAAACTGTGCAGCTAGCGCTTTTTCAGCAATTGCCATACCTACGGCATTTGTGATCCCTTGACCTAATGGACCCGTAGTAGTTTCGATTCCTGGTGCATAGCCATATTCAGGGTGACCTGGTGTTTTAGAATGCATTTGACGGAAGTTTTTAATTTCGTCCAGTGGTAAATCGTAACCACTTAGATGCAATAGAGAATAGATAAGCATTGAACCGTGGCCGTTTGAAAGAATAAATCTGTCACGGTCAGCCCACTCTGGATTTGTTGGGTTGTGTTTTAGATAATCGCGCCATAATACTTCTGCGATATCAGCCATGCCCATAGGGGCTCCAGGGTGACCAGATTTGGCCTTTTGTACTGCGTCCATTGACAAGACGCGAATAGCATTTGCAAGTTCTTTGCGAGATGGCATGAATTCTCCTACCTTTATGTGTATTTGCGCGGGTATTTATGTGTTTGTTTATGCACCCAAGTAACTTGGGTTTGTTTATATCGACCATTCTTACTTATTGTGGGGGCTGTGTGCAATTAAAAACCCTATAAAAGTGAGGCATTATGAATATTTTTTAAGACCAAAAAGTTATTAGTAATTTTATTTAGACGTCTAGGCGTAAAAACACTATGCAAGGTGTTTTGTTTTCGATAAAATACGCCCCTTAATTTTTTAGCGCTAATACCGACGTTTGTGAAGCGCAATATTTGTGAGCAGAATTACAATGGCAAAACATTTATTTACTTCTGAATCAGTTTCTGAAGGTCATCCGGATAAAATCGCCGATCAAATCTCTGATGCGGTACTTGATGCTATCCTAGAGCAAGACTCTCATGCCCGTGTTGCGTGCGAAACTTACGTAAAAACAGGTATGGTTATGGTTGGTGGTGAAATCACTACTAGCGCATGGGTTGATATTGAAGAAATTACACGTAAAACAGTACGTGAAATTGGCTACACGCATTCAGACATGGGTTTCGATGCAGATTCATGTGCAATTTTAAACACTATTGGTAAACAGTCTCCTGACATTAACCAAGGTGTTGACCGTACTAGCCCAGAAGAACAAGGTGCTGGCGACCAAGGTCTTATGTTTGGTTACGCATGTAACGAAACAGAAGTACTAATGCCTGCGCCAATTACTTACTCACACCGTTTAGTACAGCGCCAAGCGCAAGTACGTAAAAGCGGCGAGCTTAACTGGTTACGTCCAGATGCAAAATCTCAAGTTACTTTTGCATACGAAAATGGTAAGCCAGTAGGTATTGATGCAGTAGTACTATCTACTCAGCACAGCGAAGACATTTCGCAAAAAGATTTAGTAGAAGCGGTGATGGAGGCTATCATCAAGCCGGTACTTCCTGCAGAGCTTATTACAAGCGCGACTAAATTTTTCATTAACCCAACGGGTCGCTTTGTAATTGGCGGACCAATGGGCGATTGTGGTTTAACAGGTCGTAAAATCATCGTTGATACATACGGTGGTATGGCTCGTCACGGTGGTGGTGCTTTCTCTGGTAAAGATCCATCAAAAGTTGACCGCTCAGCTGCATACGCTGCACGTTACGTTGCTAAAAACGTAGTTGCGGCTGGCCTTGCTGATAAATGTGAATTACAAGTTTCTTACGCAATCGGTGTTGCAGAGCCTACATCTATCAGCGTTGAAACGTTTGGTACAAGCAAGTTAGAAGAAAGCCGTTTAATCGAACTTATTCGTGAACACTTTGACCTGCGCCCTTACGGCTTAATTCAAATGCTTGATTTAGAGCGCCCTATCTACCTTCCTACAGCGGCTTACGGCCACTTTGGTCGTGACGAATTCCCTTGGGAACGTACAGATAAAGCTGATGCACTTCGTGCAGCTGCTGGCCTTTAAGCTAAAAGTGTTGAAGTAAATTAAAAACGGCCCTTAATAGGGCCGTTTTTGTATCTAAAACTTATCAGTTACATTGTTTGTAGTACGTCTACAAAATAACTATAAAATCAACCTCGAATTCTTTTGTACTTTAGGTATATACTCATTTCATTATAAAAGCTTTAGGGATAGTTAAATGGCCGATAACTTTCGCGTTATATTTGCAGGACTTGCCGATAACGTTGACATAAAAACAGCGTGCGCAAACTTAGCTGCAAAATTAAAAACGTCAGATGAAAAAGTAGCTCTTTTTTTTAAAGGTAAGCCGCTGTTTGCGCCAAGCGATAAAGACAAAGCGTTAAAACAGACTAAGTTATTAGCAAGCCTAGGTATTAAAAGTAAGCTGCAAGCTGTTTCAAATGCGATTCAAAATAGCTCCCCCGCAGCTGCAAATAACCACCAACGTGATGAACGTATTTTTGATGCACTTGATTACATCACTAGCAGCTTAATACGCCTTGAAGAAAAGCTAGATGAGCTAGAGCAACGCCTTCCTGAAGCTCAATTAAATACACCAGACGAAAGTGTAGACGAATGGCAAAATGATGACCTAATGCTAGATGAGGATTTAGCGACTCCTAAAAAACGCAGTAACTTACTTTTATATTCATTGATTGCAACTGCCACCATTTTGCTAGTCGTACTGGCTGTTTTTTTGATTTTTCCCGATTTATTCTCTTTTTAAAAATGGCTAATTAGTTTAATGAGCAATAAACGCGCACAAATAAGAGCTGAAATTCGTAACACCCGTAAAAACTTGTCAAATAATCAGCAAATAATTGCTGCGCAATCGCTAAAAATGAATTTTATTCAACACTTAAAAAGCGAAAACACAACGAATTCAAAGCATATTTCCATTTATTTAAGTAACGACGGAGAACTAGACACTTCATTGTTAATTAAAGAATTATGGAACTTAAACCACGTTGTTTATCTACCTATAATACACCCATTCAATGGCGCTAATTTACTATTTCAGCGCTATGAGAAAAACTCACCCATGAGGGCAAATCGCTATGGTATCTTGGAGCCTAAGCTGAACTGCTCTCAAATATGCCCATTACCAGCGCTTGATTACCTCCTTATGCCATTAGTGGCATTTGATAAACAAGGTAATCGCCTAGGAATGGGAGGTGGGTTTTACGACCGGACATTGGCGCGTTTACACGAACAAAATTGGCAAAAACCACAACTAATTGGCCTTGCACATGAATGCCAAAAAGTGGATGCTCTACCAATCGAGTCATGGGACGTACCTCTTAAAACCATTATCACCCCAGATAAAACATACTGTTGGTAACATTTAATTTTGGTTACTAGCCGCATATTTCTGACATACATGAGCACAAAGCAATGACACAAGACGAATTAAAAAAAGCAGCTGCCTGGGCAGCACTCGAGTTTGTAAAAGAAAACACCATTGTAGGTGTCGGTACAGGCTCTACTGTTAATCACTTTATTGATGCCCTTGGCTCAGTAAAGGACACTATTGTAGGCGCTGTATCAAGCTCAGAAGCGTCAACTGCACGTTTGGAAGCGTTAGGTATTGAAGTGTTTGAACTTAATAACGTTGATGCTTTAGATGTATACGTTGACGGCGCTGACGAAATAAACGCTCAAAACGAAATGATTAAAGGCGGCGGCGCAGCGCTAACACGTGAAAAAATAGTAGCAGCAGTTGCAAAACAGTTTGTGTGTATTGTTGATGACACAAAGCTGGTAGATACATTGGGTGACTTCCCGCTTCCGGTAGAAGTTATTCCAATGGCGCGCAGCTACGTTGCACGAGAATTATTAAAACTTGGTGGTGACCCTGTTTATCGCCAAGGCGTAGTTACCGATAATGGTAACGTTATATTAGATGTATTTAACTTAAAAATTACCAATGCCAAACAACTTGAAACACAAATCAATTCAATTGTTGGCGTAGTTACCAACGGCCTATTTGCGATGCGAGGTGCTGATAAAGTGATTATCGGTACCAAAAATGGGCCACAAATTAAATAGGATGAGGTTATGAGTAAGGTATCGTTAGCAAAAGACAAAATTAAAATTCTCTTGCTTGAAGGTGTTCACCAAAGCGCTGTTGAAACGCTAAAACGTAACGGTTACAGCAATATCGACTACGTTAAAACATCCTTACCTGAGGACGAGCTTAAAGAGCGCATTAAAGATGTTCACTTTGTAGGACTTCGTTCTCGTACTCATATTAACCAAGCTGTATTAGACTCAGCTGAAAAGCTAGTTGCTATTGGTTGTTTTTGTATTGGTACAAACCAAGTTGATTTAGATGCAGCACGCGAACGTGGTATTGCTGTATTTAACGCTCCATTTTCTAATACTCGTTCAGTTGCTGAACTTGTACTTGGCGAAATTCTACTTTTATTACGTGGTATTCCAGAGCGTAATGCAGCGGCTCATCGTGGTGGCTGGTTAAAAACAGCAAATGGTTCGTTTGAAGCACGTGGTAAAACATTAGGTATTATTGGCTACGGTCACATTGGTACTCAGCTAGGTATTATGGCTGAAAATATCGGTATGAACGTGGAGTTTTACGATATCGAAGATAAGTTATCACTGGGCAATGCAACACAAGTTCATAACCTTACTCAGCTGTTACAACGCTCTGATATTATTAGCTTACATGTACCAGAAACACCGCAAACTAAAAACCTTATTGGTACAGCAGAACTTGCTGTTATGAAGCAGGGGTCTATTTTGATCAATGCATCACGCGGAACTGTTGTTGATATTGATGCTCTTGCAGAAGCGCTTACAGAGAAAAAACTAAGTGGTGCAGCAATCGATGTGTTCCCTACTGAGCCAAAATCTAACGATGAAGAATTTGTATCGCCACTGCGCCAATTCGACAATGTTATTTTAACGCCGCACATTGGTGGTTCTACACAAGAAGCGCAAGAAAACATTGGTATTGAAGTAGCGGGTAAATTGGCTAAATATTCAGATAATGGCTCAACTATTACTGCGGTTAACTTCCCTGAAGTATCGCTACCTGAGCTTGCTAATCGTAGCCGTTTATTACACGTACACCACAACCGCCCAGGTGTACTAACGCAAATTAACCAAGCGTTTGCACAGCACGGTATTAATATTGCTGCGCAATACCTACAAACAGACGCATCTATTGGTTATGTAGTTATTGATGTTGATACAGATCAATCTGAAGTAGCACTTA
>NZ_JACJDN010000188.1:0-6571 GCF_014163565.1 Pseudoalteromonas sp. SR45-5
TTGAAAGCGGAAAAGATGTGCAGCTTAATGAGACAATTAAAGCTTTTAGATAAGTGCATTTGGCGTATAACGAGGCGTTACCAATGTCTGCTGATGGCACTTTGAGGAAGTTCGGCTTGGAGCGATGATCAGACGTTGAGGTTGACTAAATATCGTCGTTAATTGATTGGTCAAGCTACTCTTTGTGTATATATTCATGAAAATGAGCGGCACGCGCATATTGGTTCATTTAACTCCACCTGAAAACTTTAGAAAAATTTGTGATAGCAATGACTTAGGTTATTTGTTAAAACATATATAATGTATATAAACAAGCGTGGAGTCGGCAGAAATATCCGCGATGAGCGCACTATTAAATTATTATTTTTCTGAGGCTGAAAATGGCTAATCTTGTAGATTTCTTGCGGCTTTATGGAGTAAATGTTGAACGCTCAAATTATAAAATTCATCTGGCTACAGGTTCTGAATACCCACCACTGGAGGCGTTCTTTGCAGGCACATTCAAAGAATGGCAGGAGAATCAGGCGCAACGAAACTTTGAATGTGAGTACGTCATTGGGCTAATCGGACTTCAATCTAATAAGTGGCTATTTGCTGGCGTTTACAGAATGCTTGGCCACAAGATGGCTGGAGGGCGTTGCTATTACCAGTCGGAAGAGCTACCAGATCAAGATGAAGTAATTGGTCGTATTATTGTCTCGCATAGTAGAACTTCTAGGGCTTCGTACCTCTGGGGAACCCCTGAGACAAAAAATTCATATATCATTAGTGAGCTGCGCGAAAAGCCAATGTCCATAGGCGATTTTCCGGGGTACCATGCAACCACAGTTTCATATGAAGTTTTAAAAACAATTGTCACCCAAGGCGTACAATCCTGGAAGGGTGCTCTTACCAGTCTAAAGGGTGTTTATCTCATTGTAGATACAACGAATGGCTCCAAATATGTTGGCAGCGCCCTTGGAGCGGATGGTCTTTGGCAAAGATGGGCCTCATATGCGCACACTGGCCATGGCGGCAATGTTGAGCTTCGCGCTGTTTTGAGAGACAAAGGCGCGGAGCACGTAGAACACTTCCAATATTCCATTCTTGAGATAGCTGATTCCCATGCATCAGACGAGTATGTGCGGGAGCGTGAAAGCTACTGGAAAGAAGCTCTTTTAAGTAGAAAGTATGGCTACAATAGAAATTAACATGGTAGAAATAAAACATAACAATCGCAGGCAATCCGACGGCTTCTCCGTTGCGCCCTCGGCTCCACTACAAAGCCGCGGTTGCTGCGGGTGTTAGTTTTACAATTGATTTGGTCATATGAATAATAGAAAAATAAAGAAAAACCAGCATTATGTCCCAAAAGCTCATTTGAAGCGCTTTACCATCGAGGGGCAGAAATCACTCATTTGGGCATTTGATAAAAACAAAGGTGAATATGGTCGCCAAACTGCATCGATAAATAAGGTTTGTGCAGAATATTATTACTATTATCAGATAGACCCCCAAGGGCAAGTGGACCACATACAACTAGAAGACGTCATTTCAGAAGTAGAAATGATTGGGAATAACATCATTGATAAGGTGCTAGATTCTAGATTTCTTCCCTATGTACCTATCCGCGGTTCTTTGAAAGGGAAGTTAGCATTTTACATTGCCTCACTGATGTTTCGTGGACCTAGTTTTCGAGACGGCATCGCTCAAATCTATGGGCAGGTTGCAAAACTAGAACTCAATAAAGTTTGGGATAATTCTAAGGTTCCAGCTGCTTTAAAAGAGTTAGTTGAAAAAGAAGGTTTATCTAATGTCGTTGATTTACAAGTTAACTCGACAGTTAGTTTAGAACATATGGTTACGGCAGCTCAAACAGCAGCACTTGAATTTCTCAAAAAAGAATGGGTGTTAATAAATGCTCCAGCAGGCTCAATGTTTGTTACTGGCGATGTACCAGTTGTTTATTACCCTTATAAACAAGATTTAGGTGATATTGGTCCTGCCCACCCCTTAGCTGAGATTTTGTACCCTATATCTAAGGATACTGCTCTAATTCTGACGCCAGCAAGTAACCCAAAAAAGCATATTGTAATCGGACAGTTTAGTAGCGAGCTTTTACACCAGATCAATGCAAAGGTAAGTCATGCTGCCATAGACAACATTTTTAGTACTGAAAAGCTCGATTGGTTATCTGCATTGTCCCCGTCTCAGGGGAGCTCTCAGCGATTAGTTTCGAATGCATCACCTAATGGGGTTAGTATCGTTAAAAATCCGTGGAAACGTAAAACTAACAAAGCACTTAAGAGTGATTCCCAACGCTAGGCATTTTCAGTTTAAAGTTGAATTTCGTGTTTACAGAGTAATGATTTAGTTCTGGTGATAGCGTTGCTCACACCTTAATGCGGCGTGAGGCTGTAGAATTACTCATTTTTAAGAAAAACAGCTTGTTTTATGGGTTCCAAATGCATTACCTAATGCTTTAAAAACGCTTAGAGTTGATTTCAGGAGAGCGTTTTTTAATTGAATTTGGCTGTTGGAGTTATTCTACAGTCTCGTTACCACCGTCCGCTGCTGGTACTGGGCCGTACTTCGGCAAAGAGCGATAACCGGACATTGAGATTTGCTTAATATCGTCGTTGATTGGTTAAACTGCTCTTTGCGCATATATTCATTAAAATGAGCGTTGCGTGCATATTGGTTCATTTAACTCTACCTAAAAATTTTAGAAAACTTAGAGATAGTAATACCTTAGGTTATTTGTTAAAACTATATAAAGTAGACAAATGAGCGTTAAGTAGGCAGAAATAAACGCGATTATCGTACTATAAAATGTTAGTTGCATCCGTAATATTGAACATTGGAGGTTTAAAAGTGGAATGGTCTTGGAAAGTATTCTTTATAACTTTACCCATAATGATTATTTATAGCATGTTTTCTCGTGGCTACATGAACGCACAAAATGTTGCTAAACATGGCGATAAAGCTGATTATAAGCAAAATCCTAAAATGGCGTTATTTGGCTCAATAGGCAGTGGTGCGATTGCATCGGTAATAATTACGGTCATTATTGGCTTCTTTTAGTCAATTAAAAATGCAACTAACAAGCGCATTAGATCTGACGTCCCACATTGTTCGATTTTTTGCTTAAAAGAAAATGACGTAAAAAAGCGTCTAACATGCTCCGTAGCTAATGCGGGCATTATAATGACTAAAGGGAATTTTATGAAAAGACAATATTTTGCAATATTATTAGTATCTTTATTATTAACAGCTTGTACATCGAGCAGCGGAGTAATCCCTGACGGTAAAGATGCATACAGAGTAGTGCAAACAGGGGATACGGGATTTACCAACTCCAACACATTACAAAAAAATGCTTATAAAGAAGCCTCATACTTTTGCGCGAATAAAGGACAAGTAGTCGAGACACTTAATGTTGAATCAAAACAAGCTAGACCGTTAGGTGGTTGGCCGGAAGCAAGTTTATGGTTTCGTTGTGTAAATCGAGAAAAAGATGTCGAACAGTCCTCTTTTTATGATAGCAATCAAAAAATTTGAGTACCGATCTATAACAGGTCAATCAACGCGCTCACTTCGTTCGCTGGGACGCAAACGCTTAGGACGGCTTCGCTATTATGCACTACGTGCCAACGCCCACTATTTATAAGTTATACTTTTCAGAGGTTTAGGTGAAGTTAATTAGCAATATAAAAACTTGGATTACACGGCTGCTAGGCTGCTTTTTAATGTATCTCGTTTTCACATCTGATTTTCACCTGCTTTATTCACCGTTAGTTGTAATAGGTGCAATTGTTTGTTTATTTTACAAACACTCATCAGATAAACGAAATGGTATAGTTGAAGGGATATGGATTCTGACAGCAGTTTTATTTACTTTATTATCTGGTTTAGCGATATTCGGTGGTAAAAATGATCTACCCGCTTTAGCTGTTTTTATCCCATTAGCGGTACTTTATGGTTGTACTTATATTCCATCTAAATATATTCCTAAGTTTATCAGGTTGCTTTTTGAATAAAACATAACAAGCGATTGAACAGGATTGTGCTTGTCCCTCGCAAATTTTAGCCTGCAATAAAAGTCCATTAATTGAGCGTTACCAATGTCCGCTCATGGCACTCTCCAGCCACTCGACAACATAAAATGCTGATAATAATTGGTAAGGTATTTTACTGTGTCGGATGGCGCTTCGCTTATTCGACCTACACTGGCATAAAACTGCCCATCGAATAAGTATAATCTTATACTGCAGTGGTATAAAACTTTAAGGGAGGTATATTGTCGTTGATAATGATCAAAATCTTTATGCTTACGATGCAAACAGAAAACACATGAATTTCATTGCGCCTCTTATTTGTAGTAGCCAATGAAATAGAACAATTATTAGAACATTATCAAAGTATTAATTTCACAAGTTACACTCCTTTGGTTATGCTAGTGAGCATTATAAAATTATATTGCGAAACCCTCTATGCTACCTCTACTTCGTATCTTGATAATTGAGCAAGACCCAGCCACTTTACAAGGGCTTTCAACGAATCTGTCAAAGACCATTCCTAACTTTGAGCGAGACGATATTCATATCGATATTATTGAATGCCTCGAGCTTAAACACGCGCTGGAATGTGTAGAGGAAGATGGTGATATTCAAGCCGTGGTTCTAAGCTGGGATATGCACAACAAAGTGGGTGAGCGGATGTATAGCCGCTTTATCGAGGATTTAAAGGCAATTCGTCTTGAGTTACCGGTTTATGTTATTGGCGACGACACTAAAGGGCTGGAAATCGTTAACGAATCAGAAGAAATCGAATCATTCTTTTTTAAAGATGAAGTGATTTCTGACCCAGAAGCTATTTTAGGCTATATGATCAACGATTTTGACGACCGCTCTGAAACGCCATTTTGGACGGCGTATCGTCGTTACGTTGGTGAAGCAAACGACTCTTGGCACACACCGGGTCATAGTGGGGGTTCTAGCTTTAGAAACTCACCTTACATTAAAGATTTTTATCAGTTTTACGGCCGCAATGTATTTGTTGGCGACCTGTCGGTTTCGGTAGACTCGCTAGGTTCATTATCAGACAGCACTAATACTATTGGTCGCGCCCAAGAATCAGCAGCGGCGACGTTTGAAGTTAAGCACACCTACTTTGTTACAAATGGTTCATCTACCTCAAATAAAATCATCTTGCAGACACTGCTGCGCAAGGGCGATAAAGTAATTGTCGACCGTAATTGCCATAAGTCAGTACACTATGGCATCTTGCAATCAGCCAGTTACCCTATTTATTTGGCGAGTATCTTAAACCCAAAATATGGCATTTTCGCGCCACCATCGTTGGCCGACATCAAGTTAGCAATTGAAAACAATACTGATGCTAAATTACTAGTGCTTACCGGTTGTACTTACGATGGCCTACTTAGCGACCTGAAACAAGTCGTAGATTATGCTCATCAATATGGTATCAAGGTATTTATAGATGAAGCTTGGTTTGCATACTCTTTGTTTCATCCTAGCTTTCGTCATTATTCTGCGATACATGCAGGGGCTGACTACATTACGCATTCGGCGCATAAAGTAGTATCGGCGTTTTCTCAAGCGTCTTATATTCATATTAACGACCCCGATTTTGATGCCGATTTCTTTCGAGAGATTTATAGTATCTACGCTAGTACATCGCCTAAATATCAGCTTATTGCATCGCTTGACGTGTGCCAAAAGCAATTAGAGATGGAAGGCTATAAGCTGCTCAATGCGCTGCTAAATCATGTTGAGGAGTTTAAACAACAGATGGCCTCGCTTAAGCAAATTAAAGTATTAGCTAAGCAAGACTTTATGGAAATATTCCCGCATTTTAGTGGTGATAATATGGGCCACGACCCATTAAAGATCCTTATTGATATTAGTGAGCTACCTTACTCATTAAAAGATATTCATAAATATCTACTGGATGAAATTGGGCTAGAGATAGAAAAATACACACACAGCACCATTTTGGTTTTACTGACGCTTGGCGGCACACGCTCAAAAATAATTCGTTTGTACAATGCATTGAAAAAGCTAGACAGCGGTAAAGTAAAACTATCGAAATCGACGCGTAGAGCTCGCTTACCTGAAAACTTACCAGCTATAGACTTGGCGTGTATCCCAAGCGATGCTTTTTATGGCGACCGCGAATCTGTGCCTATCAGCAAAAGTAACAATCGTATTTGTGCAGGTTTAGTTACTCCATACCCACCGGGTATTCCGCTTTTAGTCCCAGGCCAGCATATCACTGATGATCATGTTGAATATTTGCAAGAGTTGGCAAGCCAAGGACTGACGATACAAGGCAGTTTCGATGGTGAAATTTATGTTCTTAAAGGTAAGGTTAAAAAATAAAGGTATTGGTTTAATACTATCTCGATAATAATACCAATCTGCTTATATACGGGGTCTATTTAACGTTAAGAAAATTACGCTAGAACTAGGCAAAAATTTTTGTATCTAGTTGTTCTAAATAAAAAATTTTTAACGACGTTATAGTGCAATTTAATTCGTTAAATTGATCAAAGATTTATGCAGGTTGG
>NZ_JACJDN010000189.1:0-6560 GCF_014163565.1 Pseudoalteromonas sp. SR45-5
ACAATTCATTTGCAATTCAAATGAATTTGGTAATAAACACATGATTTATTTGGTAACACACACAATAGATAGCCAAATATTAAAACTATAAACTTGGAGAATAGAGCCACCATGAAATTCAAACATTTTGCGCTATGCGCTATTGCAGCAGCAATCGTTGGTTGTGACACAAACTCAAACAACAATGACAACAACTTGGGCTCTATTGCTCTTAGTGGAACTGTTACAAGCGGACAAACATTAACAGCTGAAGTTAGTGACCCTGATGGTATCTCAGGTGACGTGACTTACTACTGGTATGCAGATGGTGAGGCAATTGCTGGTGCAAATAGCGCTTCATTTACATTGACTGACGATCAGATAGGGTTACCAATTACAGTTCAAGGGCTTTATACAGATGATGGCGGTATTAATGAATCGCATATTACAGAACCAACCGCAGATGTTGCCGCAATCGCATTTCCTGCAAGTTTAACTATTACAGGTGACGCACTAGTTGGTTCGCAACTAACTGCTAATGTAGCTGACGACAATGGCTTTGATGGCGATACAGTAACTTATAAATGGTTTGCAGATGACGTAGAAATTGCTGATGAAGCACTTTCAACGCTCACGTTAACAGACGCACAGTTTGGTACAGTTATTACAGTTAGTGTATCTTTTGAAGATAGCCGTGGGTTTAACGAGTCTGTAACTTCAGCCGGTACAGAGGTTGTCGCACGAACAAACTCAGAAGGCGAAGTTACAATTAGCGGCACGCCAACTGTTGGAAATACTTTAACAGCAGAAATTAATGATACCGATGGGGCGACAGGAGATATCACTTATCAATGGCTTGCTGACGCACAAGAGATAGATGGCGCAATAGAGAGCACCTTTACAGTTGATGCATCACTTTTAGGTCAAAAGGTAAGTGTTCAGGTTGCTTATACAGATGATAATGGGTTTATCGAGGATAATACATCAGAGGAAACAATTGCTGTTTCTGCTGTTGCGGTTGACGAAGCCGGTAGCGTAGCCATTATGGGTGTAGTGCCTTATTTAACAAATGGCGAGTTAACCGCTGAGATAACTGATAACAACGGCGTTGAAGATGGTAACGTTACTTATACTTGGTCTGCTGATGGCGTTGAAATAGCTGGGAGCAATAGTAAAACATTTACGCCTTCTGATTACGCTGGCTCAATAATGTCAGTAAAAGCCACGTATACAGATAATGATGGCTTTGCGAGTGAGGTTACAAACTCACTTGATACACTGGTTTACACACAATTAGTTAGTAACCCTGAAGCACTTCTTGGTGCTATAAGTGGCGGTTTAGCTGACGGTGATGTTATTGGCTTAAACACGGGTGTTTATGCTGATATGGACGCAATTTTATTAACCAGTGCAGTAACGCTTCGCGCTGTAGAAGGTCAAACTCCTGTACTTAGTGGTGAAGTATGTGTGCATGTAGCTGCTGGAGTAGATGGCGCTGGGTTAACAGGGCTTACCTTTAAGAATATAGATACTAAAGCGGGTGCATTTTGTGAAACCGAAGAAGGTGCTGTTATTTACTCAGAAGGGGATAACTTTACTTTTTCGCAAAACACGATGGATGGAGAAGAAGCAACGCTAAACAACTCTACTTATCATTGGTTAATGCTAAAAGGTAAAGGCGCTTTAATCGAACGTAATACATTTTCTAATCGTAATTTTGCTGAAAATGGCTCCGTGATTAAAATGGCATCTGCAAGCTCGGATCACGTTATTGAATATAACTTGTTTAGTGGCACTAGTAGCAATCCAAACTTTGACAATTCTAGCTTACATTTAATTAATGTTGGCAGTACAACGGCTAGTGGTGCAGCTGATAACGCAAACTTTACTATTCAATACAACCGAGTAGAAAACTTTGTAACGGGTCGTCGTTTAATGCGAGTGCAAACATCGGGTGCAACCATCAAAGGCAATACAATCGTAAATCCTAATGGTGGTATTTCACTAGAAGATGGTGGCTTCAACAGTGTTACAGATAACGTTATTATTCGAACTACCGATATTGCAAGCTCTGATGATCGCCCAGCGGGTATATTAATTACACCACTTGGTCACACCGTTAGTAACAACTACATTGCAGGTATTCGTTCTGGTAATAAAGAAGCGGGCGGTATTGTATTTACAGCTAACCCATTTTCACAAGCTGATGGCGGTGTGCCAAACTCAGGTAACCAAGCTGTACTTGATAGCGCTGGCGACTTTACACTAAATGTAACAAACAATACGGTTTTGAACTCACAGCAACCTATTGTATTTAGTACGGAAATAGGCCCTAAAGCACCAACAAGTGATTGCGATGAGTTAACCGCAGCGAATGCACCGGTACTATACGGGCTGACCAAAAATGCGTTTGTTATAAACTTTAATGGAAATTTAATTGCAAACGGTTTAGGCGATCAAACAGACGCAGATACAATAAACAGCAGTGCCACAACTCAAGGCCTATTTTACCCAAATACACTTGAAAGTGACCATGCTTTTGAATATGACTGTGACTTAATTAATCATGATAGTTCGGTGCTAAGTAATAACTTTGGTTATATGGATAGTCGAGTATCAGGCGATGCCAGCGGTGACTGGGTTGAAATTAGAAAACTAAATGGTAATGGCGCATTCGATACTGATGGTGCAATTGACCAAGACCCAGCAACGAATGGTAAAGAAGTGCTTGAGTACGTTACAGCAGCAAGTACGTTATTAGAAACTGACCCTGCAGGCCTTCAGGCAGAGGCGGGTGCTAAAGGGCTTCATTATATTCAATCATCTGAAGTAGGTGTTGGATCTACATGGAAAATACAAAACGATTAAGTAACCAATTAATCAGTTAACTTTTAAAAGCCCCAAATTTGGGGCTTTTTTATTATTTATTAATAATCACCACACTTTTCTCAACCTACATTACCCATTTATCGACTAGTTTAGAGCTGTTTATATTCTAGCAAAAAACCTGCCTGACCTACTGGTAATGCCGTTAAGTTAAAATTGGTATACCTTATGGTAATATTAAAACGTCAAATTGGTTGATCATCGTGCTGGGTTTAAGTATATTAATATCAAAGGTCACATAAAATATACATCAGCATAACAAGCTAACACACTAAAATCACACAACAACAACCAGCGGAGAATTCAAATGTCGTTGAAGTCACGAGATAACAATAATTCTACAACAGGGCAGTTTGCAATGCGCCCAGTTGCAAAATGGGTAAGAACAGCGGTCATCGCAGGTATGGCAAGTTCTTGCGTATTTACAGCAAGCGCACAGGAAGATCAGGGAAAAGCGACAGAAGTTGAAGAAGACGTTGAAATAATTAGTGTTACAGGTACACGTAGAACGATACAAGATCAAATAGCAATTAAACGTGAAGCAACAACGGTAGTTGATGGCCTGTCATCTGAAGATATTGGTGATTTACCAGCACTGTCTATCGGTGAAGCACTAGAATCAATTACAGGTGCTGCATCTCACCGTGAAAACGGTGGTGCTACAGAAATCACTATCCGTGGTCTTGGTCCATTTTTAAGTGCAACACACATTAATGGTCGTGAAGCGACTAATGGTAGTGGTGACCGCTCAGTTAACTTTTCGCAGTTCCCTTCTGAACTTGTAAAAAAAGTAGCGATATATAAAACGCAAGATGCCTCAATGATTGAAGGTGGTGTTGCAGGTGTTATTGCACTTGAAACGATAACTCCACTTGATTTTGGCAAACAACGTGTATCAGCTGAGGTTAAATTAAATTACAACCCAGACGAAGGTAATGTAGATAACTCGCTGCAAAGTGACGCGGGTTACCGTGGCACGTTTAGTTATGTTGATCAGTTTGAATTTGATAACGGCCAAGCCGTTGGTGTGTCTTTTGGTGTGCAGCGCCAAGAAATTAGTCAACCAGAGGCTGAATACAGAAGCTCTAGCCCATCAGGTTCTTCATTATGGGCATGTTTAAACGATCCGACTAATACCAATGAAGGTTTTTATCGTAGCAGTGCAGGCGACTGTGAAGACCAAGTTAATGGCAGTAGCAACCAAGGTTACGATACAGAAATTGATCCAGAAACAGGTAAAGCAGTAAGTGATGGGACTCCTTATGCTTGGACTGGCAGTAGCCGAAGCTTTCGTCAAAACGAGACATCTGATGAACGTGATGCAGTATTTTTTGCACTGCAATACCAACCGTCAGCTGATTGGGATGTTAACTTTGATGCACAAATTTCAGATAGAACACAACAAGAAGCACGCCACGATTTAATCTTTTTACAAAAACGTGCAACACCAGGTGTAACCGGTCCAACACTTGTAACTAACGATGTAGGCGGTATTTTACATTGGGAAGGTGAAGAGCGCATTGAATCAGCGGGTGAGCAATTCTCTCGTGAAGAAAACTACCAAGGTTACGGCATAAATATAGAACATACAGTTACCGATAGATTAACTGTTGACTTAGATTTAGCGTATTCAAAAACTGAACGTGAAGAACTTCAAATATCTAACCGTGGTAGAACATCAGGTCGTAATTTCTTTTCTTGGGACATGGGCGATGAAATTCCTCATTTCACATTGACAGATTTTGACGTAACAGATATTTCAAACTTTACAGATAGCCTAAGAACACGACTTGACCGTGAAAATGTTCGTGAAAACGAAGTTATCTCAGCGCGACTAGATTTTGACTATGCGCTAGATGGCAACGTTATTACAAGTATTCAAGGTGGTATTAGAACATCTGAAATGACCTTCCTACAGTATGGTGGTAGCCAAGGTAACGGTTCAAGAAACGAATTTACACTAGACTCTGGTACTGAAGCGCTTGACGTATTACAAGGTTGTCAAATCGATTTCCCTGAATCAGGCTTTTTATCGAGTGTATCTGATGGTGATATCGTAACAAATATTGATAGCGACGGTAACGTTGTAGCTAGCGGTACAGGTTCATCATGGGCTACATACGATAACGTATGTTTCTCACAAGCTGTAGCTGGTTCTAACGCTGATGGTGTGTTTGCTTACCCAGAAGTGGAATATGAAAATGCAGGTACAATTGATGTAACAGAAAAAACAACATCAGTGTACTTAATGGCTAACTACGATACTGAAATGTTTGGCAAATTCATTCGCGGTAACTTTGGTCTTCGTATTGTAGACACAGATGTAACTTCGATTGGTTTTAGAAATAGCTTTGATGTTGTAACAAGTGATACCGGTGTACTTTCTCTGGTTGAGTCTGATAACGGTTCACTGGATAAAATAAAAAGTGGTGGCGATTACACTAAGTATTTACCAAGCTTTAACCTAGTTATTGATTACAGCGAAGATATTTTATTCCGAGCAGGTATATACCGTGGTATGTCACGCGCAAATCCATCTAATTTAGGTTATAGCCGTACATTCCAAGAAGATACAGAAGGTACAGCAACATCAATTAGCGATTTATTAGTGGGTGTAAATGGCTCTGGTAACCCGGACACTCAACCGCTTATGTCGTGGAACTACGACGCTGCGTTTGAATGGTACCCTAACGAAGATTCAATCTTAGCGTTAAGCTTATACTACAAACAGTTCAACGGTGGTTTTCAACAACAAACAGTAATTGAAGAGTTTACTGTTGCCGGTGAAACTGTTTCATTACCAATTACTAACTCTGTTACATCAGACGAGGACAGTGAAATATTAGGTCTTGAAGCTTCATTTTCTTACCGCTGGGATAATGGCATCGGTATGAAATTTGGTTACAACTATGCAGACACTGACTTTGAGTTCCAAGATAGCTTATACGGCGATACGTTTGTTACTGATGTAGACGGTAATACTACACAATTAACTGACGGTATTGTTGAGTCGGCTTCAGTACCTGGCTTCTCAAAGCATGTATTTAGCAGCCAGCTGTACTACCAAATTGGTGGGTTTGATACTGCCGTTATTTACAAATATCGTAGTGAGTATTTCCAACCATATACTACAAATGGTACTCGACTTCGTTATGTTGATTCTGTAGGCGTATGGGAAATGCGCGCATCATACAAAATTGATGAGCACTTTAGAGTTAAAGCAGAAGCAATTAACTTGTTCAGCGCACCTAAATCACAAGATTTCTTTGTTGAAGGAAACTTAGGTGAAGTGAATGACTACGGCCCACGCTTATTCTTAGGTTTAAGCTACAAGCTGTAATAATAGTTAAACATTAAATCTCATTAAAAAGGCGGTTTTACCGCCTTTTTTTGATCCCTAAATTCTTCAATTTTATATTTTCAATAACGCTAATAAATAGTACTCAACACAGTTTGCTTTCTAATAACGCTTCTTGACTGAAAAAACAAATTGGTTAACCAATAATGCCATTTATTAAGTGCGTACAACATCATCGGTTTCTCTTGCCTAAATTATTTCATTTTTAAAACACTAACTCTTTTAACCCTTGTAATTGATAGCTCAATTTCTAATTAAATTTAAAATCAATAAATAACATGAGCTTAAAATCTACTTTATGATTTTAATTTAAAGGTTAGGTAGGTTTTTCTATTTT
>NZ_JACJDN010000018.1:0-16763 GCF_014163565.1 Pseudoalteromonas sp. SR45-5
TAATTCATTTATATAAAGTAAAAAAACATGAACGCTCGTAACGAACGTTCATAAAATGTAATAACCAAGGAGACGAGTATTGACTTCATACATCATAATTTCTCACAGTCTGCCTCACGCTCACAGCCGAACTTCGCTAAAGTGCCATTTATAGTATTTGAATTTAGGTCTAGATTGATGATCGTAAATGCCAGCATAGCGGTTGTTCAAGTATTTATATTTAGATGACTTATTTGTATCCCCCTAATCTCTGCCATATTAGAAAGTTACTGGTTAAGATTAGGTTTTTGTATCGCTGATAAAGATGCATATCATGTTCATCACTCTTCTTTATCCAGCAACTCCATTAATCCAACCAGTGCAGCGAAAAGTACAGCCCCTACAGGCCAAATTATCCAAGTTACGCCCCAATCCATAGTCCATAAGCTCCAACCAAGAAAGATAGCGATTAGCAAAGGCCAGTAGAATGCAGCGAGTTTTTCAGCACGTTTTACACGTCTACTCTTTACGGTATCTAGAGGCCCATCTTTTAGAATATTGTTATAAGCCTCGTATTTAGCCGCAACAGGAGACACAATGTATATCCCAGCGGCTATGATGAGCATAAGTACAATTAGCATCATTAGAGTTATACTTGGGCCTCTGAAAAGCATACTAGCAAACATAAGAGGTGCAAAACTGATAATGAACATAAATATACCCAACGATAATCTTCGATTATAGGTAGGTCTGAACTTTGTTAATTTTTCATTGAAAACACCATGTACACCATAGGCTAATTCAAATGCTTCATTATCTATTACCGCTATATCGCTTTCATATTGGTTGGCTCTGAGAAAAAAATTTATTCCCATAGAGACCATAACTACAATACACACAACTCCTATCGCTGTTGCGATATTGCCTGTCAGGTTCAATCGATTGGTTTCAGCCATTGCCAAGAAGAAAAACAAAGGTACTACTGAGCATAAACAAAGTATAACTCCTTTAGTGATTAAGGCTGACACTTCCATCTTATTTTCAATATATTTTGCTGCTTGTTCTAAACTAATTTGAATGATATCAGGCTTTTTATTTTCATCATGAGAATCAAAAGCTTCATTCTCATCTCTTAGTAGAAAGTCAGTAGATACGTCAAAAAGCTCCGCCAACATAATTATCCTATTTAAATCAGGTATGCTATTAGTGCTTTCCCACTTAGACACTGACTGCCTAGAAACATTCATCTTTTCAGCCAATTCTTCCTGCGACCAACCAACTTGTTTTCTTAATCTGACAATCTTTTCTGCTAAAATCATAAAGTTCATTCCTTCATTTGTTGTTGAGCGGTAAGCATAGAAAGTCAGGTAGTTGCAGACCAGCAAGTCAAGTTGTTAATTTGTCAACCAGCGGTTGCAATTAGGCTAAACAGCTAAATTTAAACATTTTATTTGGTGCTAGCAAGTTAGTTTTTCATTTTGAGAGTCGAACCAAATTAGACATCCTAAATATAACTAAGCTGTCAATCTATGGCAAAATTTCCCCATCAGGCAGGTCTTCCAGCCCAAAAACTTTAAAGGTGCCCGTTTGATCCAATTTTGTCACTCGCTTAGGGAAGAGTTTAGTGTTTAATTGCTAAAATCACCTATAGCATAACTAGGGCATCCATAGTTAAACCACCTCAAAAAAAGAATGTTAGGAATGGGTCAATTTTGTTGACTAACGGTTGCTCGATTTAAGTTGTTAATTTACATTATTATTGATAATTTTCAGTAATTTGACATGATTAATTCATTAGAAATCTGTGTAAAAATTAAATGCTAGCGTCTTCTATACTCACAAAGTGATCTTGAAACCGAATTCATTACTGACTGATTTAGGCTCAAATGAGCATCAAGTGATGGAAGTTCAAAGGCAGCAACGAGCTTACACTAGCCCTCAAACATGCAGTATATATTGGTTTGAATTACCAATAATCTGTTTATTCTTTTACAAAAACTAATGTCAGCTTTCGGCTAATAGTTAGCTTTAGTAAAGCAGGTTCGAACGTCAGCTATAGAGAAAAATGGATTCCAATTACAAGATGCTTGAGCGGCTGTTAATCGCTCCTAGCCGCCTTTAAAAGTCATTCAAACAAGATTAAATTTTAAAACCCTGTCTTAAAATAGGCATACCCGCCGCAGGGATCTATCGCTAATTCATAATATTTAGTTCAGTTAATCTGAGCGCACCACTACGTTTATTTACTTTAGTGTCGGTTCAACGGCAAAAAATGTCGATTCAGATAAACATTAATGAAGCAGGTTAAAAAACTCGCTAAATTCCTTATCAACAAAACGCCAAATACCTATTTTGATAAGGAATATAGTCATGAACATTATTACAAAAACAGTTATAGCACTGAGTTTAACAAGCCACTTTAGTGCGCATGCCATTGACCTGCGAGTCGACAACATTCGTGTATACCAAAGTAATTCGCAAAGCTTTTCTGCGCCGAGTTCGCTTTATATTGACGATGGTAAAATTGTAAACGTTGCTAAAGCGACCGACCCACTACAAAACGCCGATAAAACTATTGATGCCAACAACCAATATGCAATACCTGGTTTAATTGATTTACATGTACATTTGGGTTCATCAGGCAGTAACTTTACTGAGTTTCAGTATTTGCCGGTTAAATCGCACTTTAATTCTAATTTGTATTTAGGCGTAACTAACATTGTTGATTTGTTTTCGTTTGAGCAAACCCTAAACGAAGCCGCTCAATTAGAAGAAGCCCAACTAACCCCTAACCTTTTTTATGCAGGTACATTGTTTACCAACCCTGGCGGGCATGGCACGCAGTTTGGTGGCAACGCTTACGAAATTGCCAAAAATGAAGACATAGCAGCGCTATGGAAAAAACATATAAGCACCCAACCCCATGTAACTAAAGCGGTTATTGAAACCTTTGGCGGTGTGGGTAAATCGTTGACTGATAGCCAATTAAGCGATCTTGGTAAGCGCTCTAAAGCGGCTAATTTACCGTATTTTGTGCATGTTTCTACACTAGATGATGGCAAACGCGCTATTAAGGCCGGTGCAACGGCTTTAGCCCACGGTATTAATAGCGAAGCGATAGATGATGAGTTTATTACGCTAATGAAACAGCATAATGTAACCTACATTCCTACCCTTGCGGTGTACCACAACCATAGCGATGAAAAGCATAACCATACTATTAGCTCACAAAACGAGTTACTAAAAACCATTCCCGAAAAGCTTCAAGAGTGCTTGTTTGAAAATGTGCCTGCGCCTTCAAAATGGAAAGAACAAGCATGGAGTAAACGTAAAACCGCTTATGCAAATATTCAAAAGTTACATAAAGCTAATATCACTATAGGCACCGGCTCTGATGCCGGAAACCCATACACAATCCATGGTACAGGGTTACATAACGAGTTAGATGCACTTAAAAAAGCGGGCCTAACTAATGGTGAAATAATTAATGCGGCAACGGTTAACGGCGCACAAGCGATCAATAAAGCAGATAGTATTGGTAAGCTTGCTAAAGGCTTTGAGGCAAGCTTTATACTGCTTAAGCAAAACCCACTTGATGATATAAACCATATTCACAGAATCTCAGAGGTTTATAAAGCAGGTATACAAGTAGACCGCCCAGCGCTTATTGCTCAAAACAAAGCCATAAAGCCACAAGGCCCCACTTGTAATGAAGTAATTAAAAGCAGCCAAGCGCAGCATGTTATTGATGATTTTACCGGTGATACACCATGGCAAGCCTTAAGCGACTCGGTAATGGGTGGTCAGTCTGTGGCAACGCTTACCACGCATAAAAATAGCTTAACTATAGATACAACCATTACAAAGCCAACAAGCTTTGGCGCGTGGGCAGGCGCTGAAATAAAATTTACATCACCGGCTGATGCTTCAGCATTTAAAGGTGTGCGCTTAACGTATAAAGGGTCTACCACGCCTTTTGCTTTGTCTGTTTATCATAGTGATGTAAAAGATTGGGATCACTTTAGTGTACTTTTAAAGCCGCGCGATGAATGGACCACGCTTGATATTCCCTTCACTACACTTAAACAATTTGGTTTTGGTAGCCCAGTTACGTGGTCGGCAACAGAATTAACTGGGGTTAACTTAATGTGGCGTAAAATGCCAGGCGAAAGCATTGAGTCATTAAAAAACACACTACAAATCAAAGAGCTAACTTACTTTTAAATGAGTAGCAGTCAAAACACAAAATCATTTGGGTTTTGACTGTTTTTTGTTATGGTTTAATCACTTACAAAAAGAAGCACATACTATGCTCAAACATCCTTTTTATAAATACAGCTTTTTTATTCTACTTATTGTAGATATTGCTTATGCCCTTGGGCTAATAATCGCGAACTCCGCCCCCTTTACTACTGGTAGTGCACTCGCTGCAACTGTGTGGTTCGTAACTTTTTACTGGCTTCCTGTTTGGAGTGCGGCAGCGGTTATTTTTTACCTTCGCAATAAACACATTAACAAAATAGCATTTGAATGGTTAATTGCAGTTGTATTTATGGCACTTGGTAATGTGCTTACCGATATATTACTCACACAGCTTTTTGATGGGCATAAATCGATGGGAGTATTTGTTGTATTTAACGGCTTACTTTGGGGATCGTGTATTTACTTTACCAGTATTTTTATTGAAAATAAAAAACGCGCAACAGCCGAAAAACACGCACTTAAACAAGCCCAACTTGCTACATTACGATATCAACTAAACCCTCACTTTATGTTTAATAGCTTAAATACAATTTCGGCCTATATTCATACAAACCCTGATTTAGCCGATGAAGTACTGCATGAACTTGCTGATATTTTAAGGTACTCCCTTGATACCGCCGAGCAACAGCAAATACCTTTACAGCAAGAGCTTACAATAATAGAAAAATACTTAAATATTGAAAAAGCACGCTTTGGCGATAAACTTCAGGTTAATTACCATATTCCCAATAGGCTTAAAGACATATCGCTACCACCGCTACTTATTCAGCCAATTATTGAAAACGCCATTAAACACAACGCCAACCAAACTTCTCTAATACTTAATATAACCCTGAGTGAGCTTCCAAACGGCGTTAAAATACAAATTAGCGATAATGGTAAGGGTTTTTCGAGCGATGTAATAAAGCACGGGCATGGCAATGGTGTAGGGATGAAAAACATACTCAAGCGCGTCAAACAACTTGGTAAAAGTAAGGTACTACTGAGCAATAATAATGGTGCAGTGGTTACGTTGGAGCTAGCACTATGAACAGCAAAAACCAGCAACATACTATTACTAAAATGCGCGTATTATTTGCCGATGACGAGCTTCCCGCTCGCGAAAAATTAAGCCATCAATTAAGTTTAATGGAGCATGTTGAATTGGTGGCTATGGCTACAAATGGCAAAGAGGCTATTACATTAATCAATGAGCTGACCCCTGATGTGGTATTACTTGATATTCAAATGCCTGAAATTAACGGCCTTGAGCTTATTGATTTACTTAACTACCAGCCCATTATTATTTACACAACCGCGTACGATCAATTTGCTATTGAAGCATTCGAGAACGCCTCAACTGACTACTTACTCAAACCTTTTCCTATTGCTAGGCTAAAAAAAGCTCTCGCCAAAGCGCAGCAGCAACTAGAGCAACAACGTGCACATACCCTAGTCAATCACGAACCCAACGAGCAAACGTTTACATTAACCAAAAACACTATAAATAAGCTCATTAGTAAAAGTGGTGAGCGCATATTTTTACTCTCCCCTAGTAATATTAAATTTATTAAATCGGAGCAGGGCAATAGTTTGGCGTGGAATGGCGATACATTTCATCATTTAAGCGATACACTTGATCAGCTTGAGCATGCTTTAGCAGCACATAACTTTGTACGAATCCACCGCAGTTATTTGGTTAATATTGACCACATTAAAGAAATACAGCGCTGGTTTAATGGCAAACTTATGGTGATTGTAAATGACGATATTAAATCTGAACTAAGCACCAGCAGAGCCGGCGCAGATAAGTTAAAGCAATTGCTGCATATTTAACTTATCCAATATGCTACTGGTCGTTACTCGAATACACACTTAAAATAGGGAATTTATAATCGGCAAACGATACAGTTACCGATTGTGTTTCGTTGCCTTTAAAACCGAGTTTAAATTCCATTGGCATAAATCGGCTGCCGTCAGCAAAAAGTGCAAGTAAGTGCTCCTCGCCTAATTCTCGATTGCCCGACGATAAGTTAGTTAGCGTTATAACAGCCCAGCGTTCGCCCTCTTCATTGCTCATTAATACATAATTAACGATTTTAAAATCCCCTTTTTTAGGGGTTATGTTGCTATCGTTTGCAAACGATAAGTGCATGCTATTTGGTACTGCACGGTCAACATTTAGCGCTTTGATAGAGTCGGCTTGGCTTGCCCACGAAAGCACCAATAAAATGATCACTAAGGCTTTCTTCACTGTGAGTTCCTTTTTATTACCTAGTAAATTACCTAATAAATTACATAACAATAACTGTTTAAATTATATTCGCATTCCATACCTATTATGTAAACAAACAATCATCACAATTTTATCCAGCGCTTTGGCTGCGCCACTACAGACTAAGCGCTCATTCAGTGTGCTTGCGCTACTTTGAGGTAATAACGAGTGATAAGAGTAAATAATTCAAAGCTAACTTAAAGTAAAAAGCGCGATTAAACAGGAGTATAAACGTATGGCAAGCACACATAAAAACTCAACAACGGATTTATCTGATCCCAGTAACAGCATTCAAGTAAGAGGGGCGCGCGTTCACAACTTAAAAAATGTAGGCGTTGATTTACCTCGTAACGCATTGGTTGTTTTTACAGGAATATCGGGCTCTGGAAAGTCGTCGCTTGCGTTTGGAACGCTGTTTGCTGAGTCGCAGCACCGTTACCTTGATTCAGTATCGCCGTACGCCCGAAGGTTGATAGATCAAGTTGATGAGCCCGATGTTGATTCTATTGAAGGGCTACCGCCTGCCGTTGCTTTGCAGCAGCAACGCGGCGCACCGTCGGTTCGCTCATCAGTTGGCAGCATAACAACTATTTCTAACGCGCTACGCATGCTTTACTCTCGTGCTGGCGAATACCCCAAAGGGCAAGGCATACTTTACGCCGATGCGTTTTCGCCGAATACGCCACAAGGTGCGTGCCCAGAATGCTCAGGAATAGGCCGAGTGTTTGAAGTAACCGAAAAGCTACTTGTGCCAGATGATACAAAAACTATTCGCCAGCGCGCCATTGAAGCGTGGCCACCAGCATGGCAAGGTAAAAACCTAAGCCGTATACTTACCTCGCTTGGTTATGACATAGACACACCTTGGAACAAACTTTCTAAAAAAGCACGGGATTGGATTTTATTTACCGACGAAACACCTAGTGTGCCGGTATACCCAGATTACACCTATGAGCAAACACAAAATGCGATAAAAAATAACGAAGATCCAAGCTACATGGGAACTTTTTCAAGCGCTAAACGCTTTGTTTTACAGTCTTTTGCTACTACCCAAAGCCCGCGTACTAAAAAGCGCGTATCACAGTTTATGCAAATATCGCAGTGCCCTACTTGCCAAGGTAAAAAATTAAAACAAGCATCGTTAAGTGTTAAATTTGCAGGGCTTGATATTGGCGATCTATCTCAACTTACATTAAACGAGCTTGCTAAAAAACTAAGTAACGCCGCCAATACCAAAGTAAATAAAAATACAAAAAATCCAGAGCAAGCCATTGTTACGCAGCGCATTGCCAGCGATATACTCACCCGTATTGAAGCACTAACCATGCTTGGTTTAGGATACTTGTCGCTTGAGCGTACAACGCCAACGCTCTCACCCGGAGAGCTACAACGGTTGCGACTTGCCACACAAATTCGCTCTAAATTATTTGGGGTAGTTTACGTGTTAGATGAACCTTCAGCGGGTTTACACCCTGCAGACACTCAAGCACTTTTAAAAGCGCTTGATGAGCTAATAGCGGCTGGCAATTCTGTATTTGTTGTTGAACACGATGTTAGCGTTGTTAAACATGCCGATTGGATTGTTGATGTAGGCCCTGATGCCGGTGTGCATGGTGGCAACATTATTTACAGCGGCCCTGTTGAAGGGTTAAGCAAAGTAAAAAATTCGCACACTGCCCGCCACCTTTTTGCTAAAAACGCCAGTCAAGAGTCTACTCAAAACAGCGCGCAAAAAAAGGAGCAAAGGCAGCCAAAAGCGTGGTTAAAATTAGCTGATATTGAGCGTAACAATCTTAAAAAACTCAATGCAGAATTTCCACTGGGTGTTATGACAACCGTTACTGGGGTTTCGGGCTCGGGTAAATCAAGCCTAGTAAGCCAAGCGTTAGTAGAACTTGTTTACGAAGCACTTGGGCAAAAAGTAATACCGGAAGCCCCCACCGACGAAGCCGACTTACTCGAACAAGAACTGCAAACACACACCAGCGGAAAAATCATTGAAGGAATAAATAATATAAGCCGCCTGATTACCGTAAATCAAAAAGCGATTGGCCGTACCCCTCGTTCAAACTTAGCTACCTATACGGGTTTATTTGATCATGTGCGTAAACTATTTGCTTCTACCCAAAAAGCGAAAGAGCGCCGTTACGATGCTGGTCGCTTTTCGTTTAATGTTGCTAAAGGTCGCTGTAAAAACTGTGAAGGCGTTGGCTTTGTGAGTATAGAGCTGCTGTTTTTACCTAGTGTTTATTCACCTTGCCAAGTGTGTCATGGCAAACGTTATAACGAGCAAACACTTGAGGTTACATATCGTGATAAAGACATAAGCGATATCCTCAATTTAACGGTTGAATCGGCGCATACCTTTTTTGAAAATGAACCTGCAATACTGCGAGCACTCGATGCACTTATGCAAGTTGGTCTTGGGTATTTACGTTTAGGGCAACCTGCCACTGAGCTTTCGGGCGGTGAAGCGCAGCGTATTAAATTAGCAACTGAACTACAACGTACGCAGCGCGGTAACACCCTTTATATTCTTGATGAGCCAACTACAGGCCTGCATCCATCGGATGTATCAATGTTAATGGCGCAGTTAAATAAATTAGTTGATGCTGGCAATACCGTCATTATGGTTGAACACGATATGCAAGTAGCCCGCAATAGTGACTGGGTTATTGATGTAGGACCCGGTGCTGGCGAAGAAGGCGGCTTAATTGTAGCGCAAGGGAAACCTACAGAGGTAGCCCAATCTAAAATAAGCCGAACAGCACCTTTTTTGAATCGTGCAATTTAAAGAGCAGGTAAACACTAAATAACAAAAAAGAGCCAATGGCTCTTTTTTGTTATTAGCTTTTTAAAAAGCGTTCTATTTTAGGTTTTACCGTAACCGACATTATCAGCATTATAGTTAAACCTATTGGTAATGCGGCTAATAACCCTTCAGCCCATCCAGTTACAAATACACGCATATCTGCATAGCCAATATTATTAGTAGCGGTAACAAACGCCATAACCGACTCCATGATCAGCGCCATAAAAACACTAATCACTAAATTACGTTTTAGCTCGCTACTACTAGGCAATAACTTATTAACTAGCTTATGCATTAAGGTCATCATTACAAAACCAACAGGCGCCATAACCAATACTGCACTTATAAATGAGGTAAACCAATCTGCATAAAAATGCTCTGTAACACCCACATTCACATAAGTCATAATGCCAGTTAGAGTACCGCCAATTAAGGTAATAATACTTACCATAACCAGTATTTTATAAATTACAGGTGTTTTTTTAGGCTCAACCATTACTGGGTTTGCTGATACGGGTGTACTCATTTTTGGGCATGCCTTAAGCGTTAAATAGATGACAAAATCAACTATAACAAATTAATTGACAATATCAACCACTTTTTGAGCTAACCAAAAATAAGCCAAATTCCAACTAACCCCATTAAGCTACCAGCAATACGGTTCATCCATTTAATATTATCACCACGGCTTAAAAATAAACGTAAGCTTTTACCGCCTGTTGCGTAAGCTAACATACTTAAAAACTCGGTGGTCATTATAACACCAAGCAATACTAAAAGCTGAGGGGCTACAGCATGCTCAACACTTATAAAGGGTGGCAGTAGTGAAATCATAAACGCCCACCCTTTAGGGTTAGCAATTGCGGTTACAAAACCTTGCGTAAATAACGACTTCCTACTTACGTCACTTGGTTTTGAGGTATCGACCGACATTTTTCCTTTGGCTCGCCACATGTTAACGCCAATATAAATTAAGTACGCACCGCCTACCCACTTTAAAATAGCGAACGCATCTGGGTAATTTAGCATTACGCTTGCAACGCCTAATACCGCAGCTATAGCAACACTTGCTACACCTAACAGCTCACCTATCATCATCCATAATGTGCGGCGCACGCCAATGCTCATACCGAGTGTCATGGCAAGGGTCATACACATACCTGGCGTTATCGACACAAAAAAGAAGGTAGGAATAAAAACCGCAAGTGCTGCTACATCAATCATTAATTTACTCTCATATTAAAAGCAAAAACGCGGCTATAAGTAGCCGCGCTGTTGCTTACTCATTTTTATTACTATTGACCAGCACTTACCACGGGGTCAGTAATAACCTCTACTGGCTCTGCTG
This sequence comes from Pseudoalteromonas sp. SR45-5, assembly GCF_014163565.1. NCBI lineage: Bacteria > Pseudomonadati > Pseudomonadota > Gammaproteobacteria > Alteromonadales > Pseudoalteromonadaceae > Pseudoalteromonas > Pseudoalteromonas sp. SR45-5. Next base: position 10,657 of record NZ_JACJDN010000018.1, read on the forward strand.
TATCATTTAACAAATACTTATCTAACCACTGTTCTTGTTCCCACAACACATGTAATAAGCTTTTACGCGCACGGTAACCATGTGCTTCATAAGGGAGCATTACTAAGCGAGCATCTTTACCTAAACCTTTAAGGGCTGCGTACATGCGCTCACTTTGCATTGGGAAGGTTCCTGAATTAGGATCTTCTTGGCCGTGGATCATTAGCATTGGTTCGTTAATTTTTTCAGCATGGAAAAACGGCGACATATTAGCGTACACACTTTGTGCTTGCCAAAAATCACGCTCTTCTCCTTGAAAACCAAACGGCGTTAATGTGCGGTTATACGCGCCACTGCGAGCAATACCTGTTTTAAATAAATCGCTATGAGCCAATAAGTTAGCAACCATAAATGCACCATACGAGTGCCCTGCTATGGCTATTTTGTTTTTATCGGCAATACCTTTTTTAACCAATACATCAACAGCTGCTTGCGCACTTGATACTAACTGCTTTCTAAAGTTATCGTTTGGCTCGCTGCCATCAATACCCACTATTGGCATTTTAGGGTCGTCAAACACGGCAATCCCTTTAGCAAGGTAAGGCATTGGGCCCCAATAACCAATGTAGGTAAACGCATAAGGCGATTCGCGTACTTGCGATGCAACGGCTTTATCTTTGTATTCAAGTGGATAAGCCCACATAAGTACCGGTAACGGGCCTTGTGTTTTATCGTACCCTGGTGGTAAATAAAGCGTGCCCGAAAGCTCAACGCCGTCGTCGCGTTTATAACGTAATTGCTCTTTAGTTACGCCTTTAAATGCAGGGTACGGATGCTCAAATGTCGTTAGTTGCGTTAACGTGTCGTTATCTAAATCACGTATAAAAAAGTTAGGTTGCTCAGTTTTAGATTCGCGAATAGTAATAAAGCGCTCACCTTCGTCATCAAGTAGTGCACGAACACGCTCATAGTATGGCGCTTCTGATTGCCATAAACGCTTGCTGCTATTTGTTTTAACATCGTACCTATCTAAAAACGGCACATTACCTTGCTCTGAAGCACCATTACCGCGCAGGTAAATATAACGCCCGCCTACAATTTTAATTACGTTTGCGCCTAAATCGTTGCGCTCGTAAATGGCATTACCCGGGTCTTTGTACGCATCGTTGTAACTACGCTCTGAAAATAGCACGCGGTTTCTGTCGGCATTTCGTGGTTGCACTATGTAAGTACGTACTTGGCGATCGCTAAAGCGCCAGTCTGTCAGCATTGCTACGTTTTCGTTGCCCCACTCCATTCCCGCATAACGGCGCTCTACTTTGGCAAATAATTTAGGCTCGCGTTTAAATGGTGCACGTAAGCTGTAAACATAATCATGATGCTCAACGTCGGTTTTCATGTCGCCGCCATCTTGCGCCTCGGCCCAAATAACTTCAGCACCTTGATCGGCTCGCCATTCAAAATCACGGCGGCCAGTGCGTACACTGTCGTAACCTTGTGGAATATTATCGGCAAGTGGCTGTTTTGCCAGCTCTGCTAATGCATAGCCGCGCATGCCCCATATTTGCCACGTGCTTGCAAAGCGGCTGTAAGGCACTTGATACGAAAACGGCTCATTAATACCAGCAACTAAAATATTGGTAGAATCAGGTGATACTGAAAACGATTTAAATAAAGAAGGGCTACCTATTGCTTGAGTATTGCCATCAAGCGTTATGTAAGCCAATTGCCCTTGGCCGTAAAACTTAAACTGTGATTCATCAAACGGGCTGGTTAATAAATTTTGGTAAGTACGTGCTGGCGCTTTTTCGCCAGTACTTTGTTGAATAACAGGCACTACATTTTGGCTGTTATTTTCAAGCCTTGGTTTACCAAAATTAACAGCAAGATTTGCAACAATGGCGCTGCTATCTGGCAGCCATTTATATGGCGATGCAGTTAGTACCGAATTTAACGCAGCACTAGTTAACTCTTTTGCTTGTTTTGTTTCAACGCTGTAAAGCCATAAGTTGGCTTGGGTTGGTTGCTCAACAACAAAGGCTAAATATTTACTATTAGATGACCATTTAGGTGAGCGGATAATGCCATTAGGTAAGTTGTTAATGCTAATAACCGACCCGCTTTGAACATGCTTTAGCTCCACGGCACTAAATTTGGCACTCACACGAGAGCGCGAAAAATTAGCGGGGTTTAGCTTAATACCTGCAAGCTTAAGCTCTTCTTTTGCAAGTTCATCAAGGGTTACTACACGTTTGCGCTCAAAAAGCGCTAGCCACTGGCCATCGCTCGATAAGTAACTAGTGGGTGCTAACTTAGCGTCAACCAATGCTGCAAGTTCGGGTGATGGGGTTTGATAGCCCTGCTCGGCGTAACTTGTTGGGACTAATGCCGCACAACAAATAAAGACAACTAACAGCCTAAAAGCGCTCATGTTTTTATCCTTTTGTTATTTTTTACTCTTATAGGCGTATATAAACACGTTTTGCTTTGTTCATAAAGTATTAAGGTAAGTTAAACACCTCTAAAAGATGACTTAATAGTGCTGATTAAGCTAAACTACAGCGCTATTTATTCACCACTGCGGTACTTAAAATACAATGCATAACAAAGCCAAATCAGTCACCATTTTTGATGTTGCAGAGCGTGCTGGTGTATCAAAATCAACCGTATCCTTGGTACTTACCCAAAGCGATAAAGTGGGCAATAAAAGTAAACAAAAAATACTAAAAGCGATAGATGAGCTAGGGTACGTTTATAATCGTGATGCCGCTGCTATGCGCTCAAAACGCTCTAACTTAGTGGCCATAGTAATAAATGATTTAACTAACCCAGCTATGGCACACCTTGCTACCAGCTTAGAACTTTTGTTAAACGACAATGGCTTACAAGCCATGATTGTAAGCAGTAATAATAGCCTTGAGCTACAAGCAAACGCAGTTAAAAACTTAAAAGAATACAACGCGGCTGCATTTATTATTTGCCCCGTTGCTAATACTTGCCCCAAATGGCTTGATGCGCTCAGCGCGCAACACAAAGTAATTACCTTAATGAGTGAAGTGCCCTTTAGCGCAGCTCCGTGTGTATTACCCGACTATAAAAAAGCCAGCCACGTAGCCAGTATGCATTTACTCGCACAAGGCGTGACAAACATAGCATTTATAGGCAGTGAACTTACTTTAAGTGATTCACAAGCACTGCAAAGTGGCTTTAATACCGCATGCGCGCAGCACAGCATTACACCATTAGCACCCATTGACTGCGCAGTAAACACAGCCCTTAGCGCTAAAAATGCATTTATGGAAGCATATAAACACAAACCCACATTAAACGCAGTGGTGTGTGCAAACGATATTATTGCTCAAGGTGTTATTGCCGCTATTAACTCATTAACACATCACTGTATTAAAGTAGTGAGTTGCCACCACATTCCTAATAGCGCGGTTATAAATAATCACTTAACCACCGTGGCTATTAGTACAACTGATATAGCTAAGCGGTGCCTTTTAATACTCCAAGAGCTACTACAAAATACAGCCCCGCCAGTAAAAACACTGGTAAATGTAAACTTACAAATTAGAGATTCTAGCCAATGAAAAAAGTGCTGGTAATTGGCTACGTATGGCCAGAGCCAAATTCGTCTGCTGCGGGAACGCACATGATGTCGTTATTAAATGCATTTAGAGCGCAAAACTGGGACGTTGAATTTGCAACGCCCGCGCAGCGCACCGACCACATGGTAAACCTTGACGACTTTGGTATAACCAGCCAAAGCATTGCACTAAACTGCGATAGCTTTGACGAGTACGTTAAAGCCTATAACCCAGATATAGTCATGTTTGACCGCTTTATGATGGAAGAACAATTTGGCTGGCGCGTCGATAAACATTGCCCAAATGCCATTAAAATTCTCGATACCGAAGATTTACAATGCCTACGTAATGCACGCCACGAAGCGCACAAAGGTGAGCACGAGTTTACAACCAGCGATTTACACTCAGACATAGCAAAACGAGAAATTGCCGCTATTTTACGCTGCGACCTAAGCTTAATTATTTCAAGTTATGAAATGAGCCTGCTAAACAGCGTATTTAAAATAGAGCCAAGCTTATTACACCATTTACCATTTATGGTCGATTTAAGCTCACTGCCTACAAGTACAAAAACGTTTGAGCAGCGCCAGCACTTTATGACCATAGGTAACTTTAGACACGCACCAAACTGGGATGCTGTACTTTATTTGCAAAAAATATGGCCACTTATTCGCAAGCAACTCCCAAAAGCAGAACTACATATTTATGGCTCCTACCCACCACCAAAAGCCACGGCACTAAATAACCCTAAAACAGGGTTTTTAATAAAAGGCTGGGCCGATAATGCGTTTGATGTAATGCAAAGCGCACGCGTATGTTTAGCACCACTTCGTTTTGGTGCAGGCATTAAAGGTAAATTACTTGAAGCCATGATTATGCAAACACCCAGCGTTACCACCTATATTGGTGCAGAGGGCATGCATAACGATTTACCATGGCCTGGTAAAATAGCCAACACCGCCGACGATTTTGCCAATGCTGCTGTTGAAATGTACACCAATCAAAGTGACTTTGAACAAGCGCAGCAAGATGGCAACACGCTCCTTAATACGCTTTACGATAAAGCACAATTGAGTACGGTGTTAATTAAAAAAATCGATTCAATAAGTAGCGATTTAGAGGCTCATCGCGAAAAAAACTTTACAGGCCAAATGCTCAAACATCATACAATGCGCAGCACTCAATACATGTCGCAATGGATAGCTGAAAAAAATAAAAAATTAGATTAAAAATGACTAGACACACACCAATTAGTGTTTAAAATCGCGCCCATCAAACGTGGGCAGTTTTAGCTGTATTGTCTATATTTTTAGCTTAGTTATCGCAATATTTGGTCCAAAAAGATTTGAAAACTGCAACCTTTACAGAAAAACGCAAATTTATCGTTAAATTGGGTAAAATGCTTCACAAGTATGGTACGCCTGCTTACCGCCTAGAAGCCCACCTAATGGAAGTGGCTACATATTTAGGACTTAAATCGTCGTTTGTTATGTCGCCAACTTCGGTAACGTTTGTTATTTGGACTGATGGCCACGAAGACGAGTACACCCATGTTGCGCGTGTAGACCCTGGCGATCACGATTTAGGCTCACTTGCCGACACCGACGACCTTGTAAACCAAATGCTTGACGACAAGCTAACTTTACAAGAAGTTGACGCCCAGCTAGATGCTATCTACGACATGCCAAACCCATACAATAAACTTGTTACGGGCGTTGCGTTTGCAACTTCTGGTGGTGCGTTTGCAATGTTAATGGGTACTAGCTGGACTGATGTTATTTGGTCATCGCTTCTTACTTTAGTTGTTTATTTGTTTGTGCTTTGGTCGGGACGCTCAAAACGCGTAGCCCATATGCTTGAGCCATTGGTAGCCATAATATCGGCAATACTTGCCTGTGCAGTAAGCGTGTATATAACACCTGAAATAAACATACGCTTGGTGGTACTTTCGGCCATTATTGTATTTATACCAGGTTTAGCACTTGCGCTTGGCTTAGCAGAGCTTGCAGCGCGGCATTTAGTGTCGGGTACAGCAAGAGTCATGGACTCGTTTATGCTGTTATTTAAACTCTATTTTGGCGGTTTTATTGGCATAGGCATTGGCTTTGCACTCTTTGGGCAAGCTGACTTTGTACAACCTGAACCATTACCAAAGTGGACCGCATGGCTGGCTATATTTTTACTTTGTAGCAGCTTAATCGTTATTTTTAGAACCAAACTTAAGCACGCTGTTTGGTCTATTGCATCAGGCTTTATAGCGTATGGCACCAGTATTGGCTCGGCTATGTACCTTGATTACACGTTAGGTACGTTTGTGGGTGCTTTATCGGTAGGTATATTTAGTAACTTGTTTAACCGTGTTGCTAATGCGCCGGCTTCTATTGTGGCCATGCAAGGCTTAATTGTATTAGTACCAGGTAGCAAAACCTATATTGGCTTAAACTCACTCATTGAAGGCCAAGACTTTATATACGCAGAGCATATAGGCCAGCAAACGTTTTTAATATTTATGTCGCTTGTTGCAGGGCTAATATTTGC
>NZ_JACJDN010000190.1:0-6544 GCF_014163565.1 Pseudoalteromonas sp. SR45-5
TCGCATCCTACTGTTAATTTAATAATCCCTAACATATAACTACTTAGCAAATTAAAAAAAGTAACAACAGGGATAAAAATGAAAAAGCTTTTAACACTTAGCCTCATTTTAGGCTGTAGTAATTTAGCCTACGCTGAAACAAATACACTACAACTGGAAGACGTGTTTAATTTAGAATATGCTAATCAAATAGATATAACCGAAGACGGTAAAACTGTTTATTTTGTGCGTAACCGCATGGATATAAAAACAGATCGCAAAGTGGGTAATATTTGGTCTGTTGATTACAAAACCAAACAAATGCAGCCGCTAACCTCTGGCGTACATATGGATTATTCGCCAGTACTCTCTCCTGATGGTCAACGCCTTGCGTTTATATCAACCCGCGATGGCAGCAGCCAAATATATATTAAATGGCTTAAAACAGGTGCTATGGCAAAAATTAGTAACTTAACGAGTAGTCCACGTTCGATTACATGGAGCCCTGATTCTAACCAATTAATATTTAGCATGTTTGTTACAAGTGCTACTTCAGCGCCAGTAAGCTTACCAGGTAAACCAAAAGGTGCAACGTGGGCAGAGCCTGCTAAATTTATTGATGATGTTTACTACCGTTCAGATGGTGGCGGTTACACACAAAAGGGCTTTAGCCAATTATTTTCCATAGATGCTAACGGTGGTAATGCCAAACAACTCACTCATGATGAGTTTGATAACGCGGGCGATGTAAGTTTTAGCAACGATGGTAAGTCGCTTTATTTTTCTGCAAACAGGCACACAAACAACCAACTAAAACCCACAAACAGTGAAATTTATAAACTCGATTTAGCTTCGCAAAATATAACAGAAATTACCGATAGAAATGGTCCTGACGAGCAGCCTAAAATCTCTCCCGATGGTCGTTACTTAGCGTACACAGGTTACGATGATAAACGCACTAACTACGAAAACGCTCAGCTTTATATTCGTGATTTAAAAACAGGTAACACAACTAGCTTAACGCCGAATTTTGACCGCAGCGTAGGTCAAATAAAGTGGAGTGCAAACTCCAAAGGCATATACTTTAGCTATGCAGATAAAGGCCAAACTGCCCTTGCGTATCAACCACGCAGTGGCAAGCGTAAAATAATAACAACCCAAATTGGCAGCGTTGCATTTGGTCGCCCTTATTCTGGTGGCGACTTTGATGTAAGCGAAGATGGCGAAATAGCCTTTACCCTTGCAGATACTCAGCGCCCTGCTGATATAGCAACAATTAAACGCGGTAAAGCGCAGCGTTTAACTACCCTTAATGCAGATGCATTGGGTGATAAAGCTTTGGCTAAAGTGGAAGAAGTTTGGATTAAATCAAGCTACGATGAACTCCCTGTTCAAGGATGGATTGCCTATCCGCCAGGTTTTGACAGCAGCAAAAAGTATCCGTTAATACTAGAAATACACGGCGGCCCTGTCGCTAATTATGGGCCGCATTTTAGCGCCGAAATTCAACTGTTTGCAGCAAAGGGGAATATCGTTCTATACATGAATCCACGCGGAAGTGATTCATACGGTAACGAGTTTGCACAAACCATTCATCATAATTACCCAAGTAACGACTTTGATGACTTAATGACAGGTGTTGATGCGCTAATAGCGAAAGGCTTTATTGACGAGTCTAAATTGTTTGTAACCGGTGGCTCTGGTGGCGGTGTATTAACTGCATGGATTGTGGGTCATACAGATCGTTTTGCTGCAGCTGTAGTTGCTAAGCCTGTTATCAATTGGATCAGTTTTGTACTAACAGCAGATTTTTATCCGTTTTTTGCTGATTACTGGTTTCCGGGTAAACCGTGGGATCATATTGAACATTATATGAAACGCTCGCCTATTAGCTATGTTGGAAACGTTAAAACTCCTACTATGTTGCTCACTGGGGAATCTGACTACCGTACACCAATTTCAGAAACTGAGCAGTTTTATCAGGCATTAAAGTTACAAGGTGTTGATACCGCAATGGTGCGAATTCCTAATGCATCGCACGGCATTACAGCTCGCCCATCAAACTTAATGGCTAAAGTAGCTTATATTCAATGGTGGTTTGATAAACACTCTAAATAAACTCTGGGTAATAAATTTATAGCTCAAATAAAAGCCACTCTAGTTAAGTGGCTTTTGTATCTACCGCCGTAGTATTCAAACTGTAAACCCCCTTTACACTTCTATGACAGCGAAATATCGGACTTAGCTAAAACTTCAGTTAGTAAAATTTCGGTTTATAGCATTTTTTGTAACTTGAGTTGGTAAAAAATCGGTTTGAGTCACTGTTTATAACCTCTCAGTTAGTAAAATTTTGTTTTATAGCAACGAGAAGTTAGTAAAAAATCGGTTTATAAATTATCTGCGTTTGCCTATTAAAGCAAAAATCAGTCACTTATCCGCTTTTTTTAGTTGCCGTAAACGCTAATTACAGCAGAATCACCTAAAAAAGGTTGTTTTATGAAACGTTAGTTAAACTCTGATCTGTAAATTCACTCAGGTAGTTAAATCGTGATCCAAAATTATTTGGTTAGTTAAAGTCTGATCTGTAATTATGCTTAAATGTTCTAACTTTATTTAAAACAATAAAAAAGGGCCTATTGGCCCTTGAGTAACACTATCTAGTTAGGAATTAAAACTGGTTCATGGTGTTATCTTCACCACCGGCTTTTAGCGCGTTATCACCAGAGAAGTATTCTTTGTGCGTATCGCCCATGTTAGACCCTGCTAGGTCTTGGTGTTTAACAGAAGCTTGCTCACGGCGAATTTCTTGGCGTTGTACATCACGCACGTAAGCCAGCATACCCATATCGCCAAAGTAACCTTCTGATAAAATATCAGTGCTTAGCGCAGCTGTATGGTACGTAGGCAGAGTAATTAAGTGATGGAAAATACCTGCTTCACGTGCGCCATCGCGCTGGAAGTTTTGCACTAGTAAATCGGCTGCTTGTGCAAGCTCTGTTGCATCCATCTCTGGTGCCATAAGGCCTTTATTATCGCCAAGGCTTGGGTAAGCACTAAGGTCACGGCCTGCTTCTTCCCACTCCTGATATACTTGCTCACGAAACTTAAGCGTCCAGTTAAACGAAGGCGAGTTGTTGTATACCAGTTTTGCATTTGGCACGTGTTCTTTTACACGATTCACCAGTTCTGCAATTTGTTTAACATGTGGTTTTTCTGTTTCAATCCACAGTAAATCAGCGCCCGACTGCAAGCTAGTAATACAGTCTAATACTACGCGGTCTTTTTCAGTGCCTTCGCGGAACTGGTATAAACCGTTATCTAGGCGAGTTGGTTTACATAACTGGCCATTAATTTTCATTGCCGTGTCGCCTTCATTTAAGTCATCAACACCGTTAATGGGCGTGGTTTCTAAAAATGCATTGTATTGGCTTGCTAAGTCTCCTGGTGTTTGCGAAACAGGTACCTTTTGCGTAAGGCTGGCACCCAATGAGTCTGTACGTGCCACAATAATACCGTTATCAATACCTAGCTCTAAAAAGGCGTAACGTACTGCGTTAATTTTTGCTAAAAAATCTTCGTGTGGAACGGTCACTTTACCCGCTTGGTGACCACATTGTTTGGCGTCAGATACTTGGTTTTCTATTTGAATGGCACATGCACCGGCTTCAATCATTTTTTTAGCCAGTAAGTAAGTTGCTTCTTCGTTACCAAAACCGGCATCAATATCAGCAATAATTGGCACAACATGGGTTTCAAAGTTGTCTATTTTATCAATAACAGCTTGAACATCGCCGCCGTTCGCTTTTGCTTCATCTAGGTCGTTAAACAAGTGATCTAGTTCACGTGCATCAGCTTGCTTTAAAAACGTGTAAATTTCTTCAATTAGCGCAGGTACCGATGTTTTTTCATGCATGCTTTGATCTGGCAGCGGACCAAATGCAGAGCGAAGCGCTGCAACCATCCAGCCACTTAAGTATACATAGCTGCGTTTAGTTGTTTTTTGATGGCGCTTAATAGCCATCATCATTTGTTGGGCAGTAAAGCCATGCCAACAGCCTAAAGATTGCGTGTACTGGCTTGTGTCGGCGTCATATGCAGCCATATCTTCACGCATTACGTCTGCTGTGTATTGCGCAATTTCAATCCCTGTACGAAAACGGTTTTGTAAACGCATACGGCTTGCGTATTCAGGGTTAATAGCTTTCCATGCGCTGCCTTGTGTTTGGCAAAGAGTAGAGAGTGTGTCTGTTTCGCGTTGATATGTTGTCATAATAAAATCCTTCGAACGAGTGTGTAAATTATTTTAATGTTGTGAGAGTGGCTAGGAGTGTGTTCCGTAGCGCTTAATTCAACATTAGGCTCCTTTTCTAGATTTAGTAAATTTATAGTTGTTATTGTGGCTATACATTTTGTGAATAGCTAAAAAGCACTCAACATTGCCTTTTTGAGTTATTGTTGCCTTACGCACAAGCACACAACAACATCGCGACCGTTTAAAGGAAGGCAACTATGTCCCACACTCTCACACATTCAGGACTCAGCGTAGATACACAACTCGCTGATTTCGTTAAAAATCAATTGCTACCAGGCACTCACTTAAGTGAGTCACAATTTTGGCAAAGTTTTGCACATATCGTTCAAACACTTACCCCTATTAATAAGGCACTGCTTGAAAAGCGAGAGCTGCTTCAACAGCAAATAGACGACTACCATCTTGCTAATAAAACCTGGGATAGCGCTAAATACCAAGCCTTTTTGCAAGATATTGGCTATTTAGTTAAAGAGCCTGCCAACTTTGAAATTGAAACCCAAAATGTAGAGCCCGAAGTGGCCCTTACAGCAGGCCCTCAGTTGGTTGTGCCTGTAAGTAATGCACGCTTTGCACTTAATGCCGCTAACGCTCGCTGGGGCTCGTTATACGACGCTTTATACGGTACTGATGTGTTAAGCGAAGATGACGGGGCTGAAAAAGGTAATACCTACAACCCTGTTCGTGGTTTTAAGGTAATGGCCTACGCTCGCCAGTTTTTAGATAAAGCATTGCCGCTGACCAATGGCTCGCATATAGAAAGCACGAATTACTCAGTAGTAGATGGCGCACTTTTAATTACCTTGCGTGACAGCTCTCAAACCACATTAGCTAACCCATCTCAGCTTATTGGCTATCAAGGAGAAGCACAAAACCCAACTGTAGTGTTATTAAAAAACAATGACTTACACATAGAGCTACATATCGATCACCACCACATTATTGGCCAAGCTGATAAGGCTGGTTTAAAAGATGTAGTGCTAGAGGCCGCGCTTACCACCATTATGGATTGTGAAGATTCAGTAGCTGCGGTAGATGCAGAAGACAAAGTACAAGTTTATAAAAATTGGCTTGGGTTGATGCAAGGTAACTTAGTTGAATCGTTTAAAAAAGGCGATAAAACTGTTGAGCGTACCCTGCAAAGTGATAAAACATACACCGCACTTGATGGCGGCACCGTTACTTTAAAAGGCCGTAGCATGATGTTTGTAAGAAACGTTGGCCATTTAATGACGAACCCTGCTATTACCGATGTGTTTAATCAACCGGTGTTTGAAGGCATTATGGATGCGATGTTTACAGCCACTGCTGCCCTGCACGACCTAAATAAAAAAACAGGTATCAAAAATTCAAGCGCGCAAAGTATTAATATAGTAAAACCCAAAATGCATGGCCCAGAAGAGGTGGCATTTACTAACACTTTATTTAGCTTAGTAGAGGAAGCGCTAAGCTTACCTAAAAACACGCTTAAAATGGGTATTATGGATGAAGAACGCCGCACTTCTGTAAACCTAAAAGCCTGTATTTGTGCAGCCAAAGAGCGTGTTGTATTTATAAATACTGGATTTTTAGACCGTACCGGCGATGAAATTCATACCTCTATGCAAGCGGGCGTTGTGCTTCCAAAAGCACAGATTAAGCAGCAACCATGGATACAAGCTTATGAGGATCGCAACGTCGATATTGGCCTTGCTTGTGGCTTAAGTCATAAAGCACAAATAGGTAAAGGCATGTGGCCAATGCCAGATAAAATGGCATTAATGATGGAGCAAAAACAAGCTCACCCTAAATCAGGCGCTAATACTGCATGGGTGCCCTCCCCTACAGCCGCTACCCTGCATGCAATGCATTATCACGATATAAACGTATTTACTGAGCAGCAAAGTATAGCTAAACGTACTATTGCGAGCCTTAATGACCTGCTTACACCGCCGCTAATGGCAGACCCTAAAACGCTTTCAAAAGAAGATATTCAAAGTGAGCTAGAAAATAACGCACAAGGTATTTTAGGTTACGTTGTACGTTGGATTGATCAAGGCGTAGGCTGCTCAAAAGTACCCGACATTAACCATATAGGTTTAATGGAAGACAGAGCCACACTGCGTATTTCAAGCCAGCATATGGCTAATTGGTTGCTAAATGGCGTGTGCTCACAAGCGCAAATAAAATCAACAATGGCTAAAATGGCCAAAGTGGTTGATGGACAAAACGAGCATGACACTGCGTATACACCTATGGCAACAAGCGAAGAAACCC
>NZ_JACJDN010000191.1:0-6527 GCF_014163565.1 Pseudoalteromonas sp. SR45-5
ATAGCATTAAAAAAAATAGATTCTCAAATCTAAATATAGAGCTATTAGTTTATCCAAAGGAAGACGGTACTGTCTGGGATAAGAAAAGTAAAAATTTTGACTGGGAAGTCGAAGATTTTTTACCCAATGAGCTTATGTTCGATTCCGTAAATAAAATATTAAAAAATGCTAAATATTCAATTATTAAAAAGAAGCTAAGAGACAATAAGTCAAAGGCAGCTAACTTGAATACTCAAATTTTTATGTATGCTGAGAATGCGGCAAAACTCGAAAATCCAGATAAAGCTCCTTTTCAATTGTCAGGAGAAGGGCAAAAGAAAAGTATCTGCCTAGAGGTTGTTAAGCTTTTAAGTAATAAAGTATATGAACTTACCGAAGCTCAAGTTACTTTCCTATCAGAAATTTGTGAGTCATAGTATATGTTTGTATTACATCAGTAGAATAAAATAGGATCAAAAGGATCGAACCAACCAAAAATTGCAGAACGTTAGGTCTCGTTTCTTTCCAAGACCAAACACCAACCTCACGTTTAACACCTTTCCCCGTCATCACGCCCTGAAAATAAGCAATTGATGAGTAATGTCGCGCACGGATGCGCGATAAGGCGAAACTAGGCCATGGATGGCCTATCTTCGCCGTTTACGTTCACATCAATTGTGGTTTGAAGGAAATAGCGTGATGCTCGGGTGCGCTGAGAGTGTCCAGAGAGGGACCAGCGGCAGCCCCTCTTTGGCTGCGGTCGCCAGCGCGACAAAACCTTGAATAAGGTTTCTAATCTCTAGAAGTGCCAAACGTATTCGCGTTATCTGTAATAGTAATTCCAAGTACCTATTTAAATACTTATTCGGGCTGCCGCCCGCGCGTCAGCAAGCTAAACGCCTACATAAATAACACATACTCTTGGCTTTTGAGCGAGTAAGTATATTTGTGATTTGTTGGGTTTCGTTTCACTCTACCCAACCTACGCCCATATTATTTATAGCGAATCACCACACATAAAAAAGCCGCTACATTGCTGCAACGGCTTTTTCAATTTTATAAATTCCCAATCTTTAATTGGAAATTTTAAAAATTATCAATCTCTATATGTCTCAACCGCTGGGCATGAACATACTAAGTTACGGTCGCCGTATACGTCATCTATACGTGTAACGGTTGGCCAGAACTTGTTTTTAGCCACTGCAGGCACTGGGAATGCAGCGTAAAAACGGTCGTACGCGCGATCCCATTCGTTACCTAACACGTCGCCTTGTGTATGCGGTGCAAACACTAGCGGGTTGTTTTCGATTGACCATTCGCCAGAGATTACTTTTTCAATTTCGCCTTTAATTGACACCATAGCTTCGATAAAGCGATCAATCTCACCTTTTGATTCAGACTCAGTTGGCTCAATCATTAATGTGCCAGCTACTGGGAACGACATTGTTGGTGAATGGAAGCCGTAGTCTTGCAAGCGCTTAGCTACGTCCATTTCAGTAATGCCTGATTGCTCTTTAAGCGGGCGTAAGTCAACAATACATTCGTGAGCAACACGGTTGTTACGACCACGGTATAAAATTGGGAAGTGCTTGCTTAGCTCATGCGTTAAGTAGTTAGCGTTCACAATGGCCATTTCAGTGGCTTGTTTTAAGCCCTCTGAACCCATCATGGTGATGTAAGCCCATGAAATAGGTAAAATAGCGGCTGAGCCGAAAGGCGCTGCCGATACCGCACCGTTACCAATGTTAGTACCTGGTACGTTAATTACGCTGTGGTTTGGCATAAATGGCGCAAGGTGCGATTTAACACCAATTGGGCCAACACCTGGACCACCGCCGCCGTGTGGAATACAAAACGTTTTATGCAAGTTTAAGTGCGATACGTCTGAGCCAATAAAGCCTGGGCTTGTTACACCAACTTGCGCGTTCATGTTAGCGCCGTCCATGTAAACTTGGCCGCCGTGCTCATGAATAATGTCACAAATTTCGCGAATTGTTTCTTCATATACGCCATGCGTAGACGGGTATGTGATCATGATGCACGATAAGTTTTCAGACACTTCCTCAGCTTTTGCTTTAAGGTCTGCCATGTCTACGTTACCGTTTTTGTCGCAGTTAACTACCACAATTTTCATGCTCGCCATTTGCGCTGATGCAGGATTAGTACCGTGCGCAGAGCTTGGGATTAAACATACATTACGGTGTGCGTCGCCGCGTGACTCGTGGTATTTACGAATCGCGATTAAGCCTGCGTATTCACCTTGCGCGCCAGAGTTTGGCTGAAGTGATACTGCATCGTAACCGGTAATGTTTACTAGCCAGTCGTGAAGCTCGCCAATCATTATTTGGTAACCCTCTGCTTGATCTAGCGGGCAGAATGGGTGAAGGTTTGCAAACTCAGGCCACGTAATTGGGATCATCTCAGCAGTCGCGTTTAGTTTCATGGTACATGAGCCTAACGAGATCATTGAGTGATTAAGCGATAAGTCTTTGCTTTCTAGTCGCTTAATGTAGCGAAGCATGTCTGTTTCGCTGTGGTAGCTGTTAAAGTTTGGATGCGTTAGTACTTCGTCGTCACGTACTAAACTTGCAGGGATAGACTCGCTGCCATTTGCTTCAACGTCTGCTGCAATAGCGTCAACACTTAGGCCATGGCCTTCGCCTAAAATAATATCGAATAACTCAGCGATATCTGCACGTGTTGTAGTCTCTGATACCGAAATTGAATACTCGCCTTCGTGGTTTGTTGCAAAGTTTACGCCTTTTGCAATTGCACGCGCTATTACGTCGTCTTTGCTATCGCTTACTACTGTTAGCGTATCAAACCAAGTGCTGTGCTTAAGTGCGATGCCTTTAGCTTTAAGGCCACTTGCTAAAATATCAGCAAAGCGATGTATACGCTGCGCGATAGTTTTTAAGCCTTGTGGGCCGTGGTACACCGCGTAAAACGCTGCCATGTTGGCAAGTAATACTTGTGCTGTACAAATGTTTGAATTGGCTTTGTCGCGGCGAATGTGTTGTTCGCGCGTTTGCATTGCCATACGTAGTGCGTCGTTACCTAAACGGTCTTTAGATACACCAATAATACGACCTGGTAATGAACGCTTGTATGCGTCACGTGTTGCAAAAAATGCAGCGTGTGGACCGCCGTAACCCATAGGTACGCCAAAACGTTGAGCCGAACCAAGAACTACGTCTGCACCTAGTTTACCCGGCGCTTTTAACAGTAATAAACTCATTATGTCGGCAGCAACACAGGCAATCGCCTTTTTGCTTTGTACGCCAGCAATTAGGTCAGTTATGTCTACCACTTCGCCCGATGTAGTTGGGTATTGGAACAATGCGCCAAAAATGTCGTGGTTTACGGCATCTTCTGCTTTACCTACAATTATTTCAAATCCAAACTGCTCGGCACGCGTTGTTACTACGTCGATTGTTTGTGTGTGTACGTCGTCGGCAATAAAAAAGGCATTGGCTTTTTTAGCTTTTGATACGCGTTTTGCAAGGCCCATAGCCTCCGCAGCCGCTGTTGATTCGTCAAGTAGTGACGCACTTGCTAAATCAAGACCGGTTAAATCTAGGGTCATAGTTTGGAAGTTTAATAATGATTCTAAACGCCCTTGAGCAATCTCTGGCTGATACGGTGTGTACGCTGTATACCAACCTGGATTTTCTAGTACGTTACGTAAAATTACGTGCGGTACGTTAGTTGGGTGGTAGCCTTGGCCAATGTACGATTTGAAAACTTTATTTTTGCTGGCTACTGATTTTAAGTAGCTTAGTGTTTCAACTTCAGTACGGCTTTGTCCAACTGTTAGCGGTTGTTCTAGACGAATGCTAGCCGGTACAGTTTGGTCAATGAGCTCTTGCACACTCGATACTTCTAAAGCACTTAGCATATCGCTTACTTGTGCTGGGCTTGGCCCAATATGGCGGCGAATAAAATCTTGCTTTTGCTCTAGTTCTTCAAGAGATTTGGCGTTTGACATGTGTCCAGATTCCTATGATCCAAAAAATGTGGCTACTGCTGATGGGTAAACAGCAATAACTTAAAATTCTTATAATTTAACAGCTTACTTTGTATGGAAAAGTTAACTGTAAAATCATAAAAGCCCCGATATCTAAATAAAACACACGGGGCTTTTAGTTATCTACAAAGAATAATTATTCTTCGTCGATAGTGTGCGAGTAACCTTCAGCGTCTAATAAGTTGTCTAGCTCAGACTCGTCAGATGCTTTAATACGGAATAACCAACCGTCGCCGTAAGCGTCGTTGTTTACTGTTTCTGGTGAGTCTTCAAGTTCTTCGTTAATAGCAACAATTTCGCCACTGATAGGTGCGTAAATGTCTGATGCTGCTTTAACTGACTCTGCTACTGCACAGTCTTCGCCAGCGTCTACTTCGTCGCCAACTTCTGGTAATTCAACAAATACCATGTCGCCAAGAAGTTCTTGTGCATGCTCAGAAATACCAACAGTAAATGTACCGTCGCCTTCGTTACGAACCCACTCGTGTGAAGGTGCGTATTTTAACTCGCTAGGAATGTTGCTCATTTTATTTGTCCTTTGGTTTATATTGGGAGGATATCAATCACTGTAATTACACTGATTGATATAACCAAATTATTTAAATTATTGATTTACCGTTACGTACAAAGCTAGGCTTTACTACTTTAACGTTTACTAATTTTTTACGCATTTCTACTTGAGCTGTATCGCCTGTTGAACGTGGTACACGTGCAAGGGCTACACTAAAACCAAGTGTTGGTGAAAAAGTACCAGAAGTAATAATACCTTCACCACCATCAACAATTACTTTAGAACCGCTACGCAAAACGCCTTTTTCTTCAAACACTAAGCCAACTAGTTTGTCAGTGCTTTTTTCTGCGCGTTGCTTAACAAGTACGTCACGACCAATAAAGTCACGATCTTCTGGTTCCCATGCAATGGTCCATGCCATGTTAGCTGCAAGTGGTGATACGCTTTCGTCCATATCTAGGCCGTAAAGGTTCATACCTGCTTCTAAACGTAGCGTGTCGCGTGCACCTAAACCAGCAGGTTTAACACCTGCGTCTAGCAGTTGTTGCCATAAATCGGCTGCTTGGTCGTTCGGTACTACTATTTCGTAACCGTCTTCGCCAGTATAACCCGTTGTGGCAATAAATAAATCACCTACTTGAACACCAAAAAATGGCTTCATACCTTCAACAGCGGCTTGTTGCTCAGCATTTAAAAGAGTAGCTGTTTTTGCTTTAGCGTTAGGGCCTTGCACTGCAATCATTGCAAACTCTGGGCGCTCTGTAACAGTTACGTCAAAGTCGCTCGATACGTTAGCTAAATGCGCTAGGTCTTTTTCGCGCGTCGCTGAGTTAACAACTAGGCGGTAAAACGTTTCACTAAAGAAATAAATAATTAAGTCGTCTATTACACCGCCTTGCTCGTTAAGCATGCCTGTGTAAAGCGCTTTGCCTGGTACGGTTAATTTTGCAACGTCGTTAGCTACTAGCTTACGTAAAAATGCTTTTGCTTGAGGCCCTTCAATATCAACAATAGTCATGTGTGATACGTCAAACATACCAGCGTCGGTACGTACGCTATTGTGTTCTTCTATTTGTGAGCCGTAGTTGATTGGCATTTCCCAGCCATGAAAATCAACCATTTTTGCGCCCGCTTCTAGGTGCTTAGCATGTAGTACAGTTTTAGAAGTCATAACATTCCTTCACGTTTAAATTAACCCTGTTTAGGGCGTGGCTTAAATAGATATAAAAACAGGTAAACATTGTTATGCTCGCCTGTTGTTTTTATTCGTTATGCGGCTTCACTATGCATAAGTGCAAAGCCTTGCACTTGCATGTAGCTTTGCCATTTTTGTAATTCTTGTTGTTTAGCTACTAATACAAAGTGTTGTTCGTCGTTTTTATCAATGGCGGTAATAAATACATCACCGCTTTGTGCACCGTAGCAAAGTTGCGCGTCAGAAAGGCGCAAACCTGGTGTTAATTTAAAAGCATTAACTAGGGTATCAAATGCGTTGTCGCCACTTAAAATAAAGCTTGCTAGGTCGGTGCGTACTACATAATCAATATCAAAACGTAATTGCTGCTCGTTTATAAGCGCTTGTAGTTGAAGGCTTGCGTTGTGTGGTAGTACGAATCTAAAGGCGGTTTCGCTAAAGTAATAAACAGCAAAACTGTAGTCAGAATTATAGTCGCCATCAAGCGTGCCTTTTAAGCCTAAACCGCTGGCGGTAAGCTTAGTTAAATCAAGGCCTAAAATAGTGCTTAAAAATACACTGGTTTCGGTTCCGCTAAAATCCATTACAACGTGATTGTTGTTAGTTTGCAAAGCGTTAGTAACCGCACTACTTGCGTTGCTGTGGCGGGCAAACATTATTGGGTTAAAAGTCATAACAAACACCTGTGTATTTTCGATTACAAAAGTATATTGCCCACGTCTATCAACAACAAATTGTAATTATTTATCAATTGATAAATAATACTTATATATATGGCTATATAAATTGTAATTTTAAATATGAAAAACATATCA
>NZ_JACJDN010000192.1:0-6499 GCF_014163565.1 Pseudoalteromonas sp. SR45-5
CATAAGTGAAAAAGGTAACAATTTTAGATGGCGGCATGGGACGTGAACTTAAGCGCATTGGCGCACCGTTCTCACAGCCACTTTGGAGTGCACAAGCACTTATAGAAGCCCCACACTTTGTAGCACGAGCTCATCAAGGCTTTATAGATGCAGGCGCTGAAATAATTACGGTTAACAGTTATACCTGTGTACCCTTTCATTTAGGTGAAGAACGCTACGAAAGCCAAGGCGCGTTACTCGCAGAGCAAGCGGCACTTATTGCTAAAGAAGTAGCTCAAAATGCTAAACAAAATGTATTAGTAGCAGGTTCATTACCACCAGCATTTGGCTCTTACCGCCCTGAACTATTTGAAAGCGAACGCGCATTTACTATTTTAGATACGCTATACAAAGCGCAAGACGAGCACGTAAATTTATGGATTGGCGAAACTATATCGAGCATTGAAGAGGCGCACGTTATGGCAAGCGTCCTTAAAGGCTCAAACAAGCCATGTTATTACGCATTTACTTTAACTGATGTGATAAGCGAGCAAGCGACACTTCGCTCTGGTGAGCTGGTAAGTGACGCAGTAACGGCTTTGCTTCAACAAAATGTTGCTGGTATTTTCTTTAACTGCTCAATACCTGAAGTTATAGAGCAAGCCTTTAGCGATACTAATACAGTATTAGCCAAGCAAAATAAAAGTGTTGTTTTAGGGGCGTTTGCTAATGGCTTTACACCTATAGCACGCGATTACAAAGCCAACGAAGGCTCACAAGCGTATCGCGATATTTCACCTTCAGAATATCTAGACTTTGCTAAAAAATGGCACAGCCAGGGCGCAAGCATTATTGGTGGCTGCTGTGGTATAGGCCCTGAGTTTATTGAAGTGCTGGTAAGCTGGAAAAAGGAACTTGAAAGCGCCTAAGCTTTTAATGCCTTTTAGGGCTTATTGGCTACACCAATCGTGTTAAGTTATTAGGCATTTATAGCGACAGATAAATAGCGTGATAACAAGGCATAAATATCGACATGTAGCTGTTCTACATGAGAAATTTATAACGCTGTTAGCGCTCTATTTAGCACGCTAGAATGATTAAATATTTAAGTCGATTGGTGTCATTCCCAACACCCAATCAAGCCCTTGTATTGCTGTAGTAGGAAATGCGGTTGCATGGCTCGCCCCTTCAATAACAACGCTTTTTAGTTCAATATTGTCACTGCTAAGTGCATTAATTTTTTGCGTTAATTGCTTTGCCCCTTCCACCATATTTTGCCCTTCACCAAAGCTTAGCGTTTCCTTTGCCCCTACCGACATATAAACCTTTGTAGGCACTTTAGGCTTATGTGCTTGTAGCGCTAATACTGCATTGCTGTTAAACCAAACCGATGGGCTGCCAATAATATAATTGTTAAATAAATCGGGCATCGTAAATAAAATAGTGGCACCAAATAACCCGCCTAAAGAATTACCTATATAGGTTTTTTGTGTGCTACTTGCTCGGTAGTTACTTTGTATAAATGGCAGCACAGTATTTTTTAAAAACAGCGCATGATTTTGAGCGTTACCGGTTTGCTTTTTCCAGCTTTGAGCCTTATTTGGGGTGTAGTCTCTAATTCGACTATTAGACCCTCTAGATCCTTTTTCGTAGCTAATGGCCACAATAATAGCCTCCTGCATATTGCCGCTATTCATAGGAAACCGTGTAGCACCCGCCACAATAGGAAACGTATACGGTGCATCGGTTAAATAAATAACCGGATATATTTTTTCAGGCTGCTTTTTATATGACTTAGGGAGCTGAATAAAAACAGGGTATACCCGTTTAGTAGCAGGCTCAGTTAACTCAATAACACTACTTCTAGGGATTTGGTACGGGGTATTTGCGCTTAATTTAAAACACATTAAAGCGCAGAGTAACAGCAAGTATTTTAAAGCAGTATTCATTTATATTAATTAACCTAAGCCAAGCGTAATAATCGATATTGAATGACTACTTTAACTCACTTTTAGCTTTAGGCTATTAAAAAACAAAGTTAAATATTGAAAGGCAGTGCTACATGTTAGCTGTTTGTAGCACTGATAACACTAAGCTATCTGATCAGATTCAGCGCTTGAACACGGGCAGTTATCGTCATTTTGTTTAAGGCATTGTTGGTAATTAAACCAATGAGCTACAGCAATAAAGGCCGACCCAATTAAAGTAAACGCTTTTTCAGCGACCTCATGTCCTAGCAATACCGCACATATCATAAAGGCTAACCCAATAACGCCGCAGGCCATATAACGTAAACGCTTATGCTTTTTACAGCCTAAGCTTAATGCCAATAAACTTGTTGGCAGTACCGCCGCAAGAATCCATAAATGAAATTGCTCACTATCTATTTGCAGTACAGCAAAGCTTGGTAATAACGCTAAAATAACCGGGGTTGCAAAACAATGCACTGTGCACATTACCGATAACCCAATTGCCATACGATCCATAACACTTTGACTCGACTTCATTATTTCCTCTACTAAATCAGTGTCTCCACTCAAAACGTTACTTTTAAAGAGACATTTTAATAACATCAGTTAATTGATGTTGATATATTATAACATTACTCGCATAATTGATATAATATAACATCTAACAAGGTAGTCAAATGAAACGTAAATCACAATTAGCTGTTCTCATAGCAGCTTTATTGCCGGCTAGTGTGCTTGCATCCACAATTGAAGGCGTTGTTTTAAACAACAAAGGTAAAGTAGTTACCAATGCAACGATAGAAGTTGAAGGCTCAGACCTTAAAGTAACCACCGATGAAAACGGTAAATTTGTAATAACCGAGCTAAAAAATGGCTTAAAAGAGCTACATGTTGTAGCCCCTGGTTATGCTCACCTTCATCGCGATATAACAATAACGAATGATGATAACCAATCGGTTACTTTTAATTTAAAGCGCTCGCCTATTGAAGTTATTGATATTGAAGCAACCCCTATTCATATGTCGGCAATGGAATCTGCGTCGCCTGTTAGTGTTTTATCTGGCGAACAACTAAGACGACAACAAGCTGCAACCCTTGGCGACAGCCTTGAAAAACTTTCAGGCGTTAATACTAACTTTCACGGGAAGGTAGCCAGCACACCTATTATTCGTGGTTTAAGCGGCCCTCGTGTACTTATTACTCAAAATGGCCTTGATGTAAGTGATGTGTCGCGCGTTGGCCCCGATCACTCTGTTGCATCAGAGGCGTCTACCGCACAACAAATTGAAGTATTACGCGGCCCAGCAACATTGTTTTATGGCAGCGGCGCGATTGGCGGTGTGGTTAATGTGGTAGATAACCGCGTACCAACTGATAGCACAACACGCGGCGAGTGGAACGCAGAGCATAACTCTGTTGATAACCAAAAAGTGGTCTCGTTTAATGCCACCACAGGTACCGATTCATTTGCTTTTTATGCCGATGCGTTTTGGCGTGAAGCTGATGACTACGAGGTACCTGTAGCCGCAGCTATAGATAGCGACGGTGAAGGCCATAGTGGCGATTACAAAGTTGAAAACAGTAATGAAGAGTCTGATGGTTTTACTGTTGGCGCTAGCTATTTAATAGATAACGGCTTTATTGGCTTAGCAGTAGAGCAATTTAATCGTCAATACGGTATTCCTGGTCATACGCACGGCGAGGAAGGAGAGGAAGAACACAACGACGAAGAAGAAAGCGTATTTGCTGATTTAGAGCAAACTAAAGTGCAATTATTAGGTGAGTACAACCTAGATAATAAATGGCTAAACAAAGTTAACCTGCGCGCTGACCATACCGACTACGAACACGCTGAAATTGAAGGTGGCGCTGTAGGCACCACATTTAAAAACGAAACAAACGAATTACGCATAGACCTACTACATAACCAATTTAGCGAGTGGAATGGCGGCATTAGCTTTCATTACAAACAAAGCGATGTTGAAGCACAAGGTGAAGAGGCTTTTACGCCTCCATCTAAAACCGAAAGCTTTGCTGTAGCGTTAATGGAAGAAAGGCACTTTGGGGATTTTTTAGTGCAGTTAGGTGGGCGTATTGAGCGTGTAACAATTAAAGCAGGCGACGTATTACTGCCAAATATTGACGCTCACGCACACGATGAAGTAGAAGAAACCGACGAGCATGATCACGACCACGAAGAAAGCGCAGAAACCATTCGCGTATTTGATGTAGAGCATGAATTTACACCAATCAGTTTATCGGCAGGCGTAGTTTGGGATTTTACACCTAACTATAACTTAGGGCTTTCGGTATCGCGCTCTGAACGTGCGCCTTCTGCCTCTGAATTGTTATCGTTTGGGCCGCACATTGGTACTGGCACTTACGAAGTAGGCGCACTATTTGATTTAGATGAAGACGGCCATTTGGGTTTATCTGATCAAGCAATAGATCTGGAAACAGCCAATAATGTTGATTTAACCCTGCGTAAAACCCAAGGTGATGTTGGCTTTATTCTAAATGCCTTTTACAACCAAGTAGATAACTATTATTACCAAATAGACACTGGTTTATACGCACAAAGTGGCCACGACCATGGCGATGAAGAAGGCGCTGACGAACACGACCATTCATCAGAACTGCCGGTTTATTTATTTAAAACAGGCGACGTAATTTTACACGGGTTTGAAGCGCAAATTGCGTGGCAATTAACCGATGAGTTTAAAGTAGATTTATTCTCCGATTACGTGCGTGCGCGCCTTAAAGACGGCGGCGATTTACCCCGTACACCACCGCTTCGTTTTGGTAGCGAGTTAAGCTATCAAACAGATAAATTAAGTGCGCATATTCACGTTACTCGCTATCAAAAGCAAGACCGCACAGCCCCACAAGAAACAGCAACAGACGGCTACACATTGGTTGATGCAAGCATCTCTTATGACCTTTCAGTATTAAACCAAGATATGTCTGTTTACCTGCGAGGCACCAACTTAACAGATACAGAAGCACGCGTGCACAGCTCGTTTGTAAAAGATATAGCACCACGTCCAGGGCGTAGCTTTGTGCTAGGTATTCGCGGTTATTTTTAAGCATTAAAAAATTATAATTAAGGGAAATAAACATGAAAAAACTATACAAATTAAAGCTTATTGCACTGGCTATTAGCACTACATTTATTACAGCCTGTGGCGATGCAGAGACCAATATTGTAGAAAAAGATCCCATTGTTGTAGAGGACGAGCACGATCATGACGATGATGATCACGACCATGATGATGGCTACACCATAGACTCACTTGGCAGGTTAGCTGTGCTTGCAGGCAACAGCAACGAAGCCAGTTTTTATGACCTAGATGACAACTCACTTCTTGAAACATTTACCCTGACGAATGATTCAAACACGATGTCGTCATCGCCTGATTTTCGTTATGCCGTTATTGTAAGCAGAGCACAAGATTACTTAGGCTTTATTGATGGTGGTTTATGGCGTGAAGACCATGGCGAGCACCTGCACGATTACGAGCAAAGACCAGCGGCTAGCAGCTATGAGTTAACAAGTGGCAGCCGCCCTACTCACTTAATAGCTCACGACGGGCAATTAGCTGTTTTTTATGATGGTGATGCAGACTCAGGCACAGTTGCTTCTGTTGAAGTATTAACAGATAACAACATAACAAGCGCAACAGCAAGCCTGCCTGGTATTAGCTACGATATTAATATGCACGGTGTAGCAGAGCCTCGCGGTGAGCATTTATTATCAACCATTCGCCGTGATGACAGCGAAAGCACATCGGTTGCTAAAGTATTGCCAGACCAAGTAGGTGTTTATCACTTTCATGATGGTGAATACGAGCTTGAACAAACCTTAGAAGTTACGTGCCCTGATTTACATGGCGCGGCACAAAACCACGACTACGTAGTATTTGGCTGTAGCGATGGCGTGTTATTAGCCCACCAGCACGATGATGAATACGAAGCAGAAAAAATAGCGAACATTTCAGCCGTTGGCGATTTACGCATTGGTAGTATTTATGGCCACGAAGATAGCGAGACCTTTATTGGCGTAGCGTCTGGCCATGGAGGCGGAGAAGCCGTAATTGTAACTATTAACCCTGTAACAGCACAAATGGAAGAATTAGAATGGCAACTAGCCGATGGCGCAAGTGCTGTGTCGTACTCTTTTTCTGCCCATGGCGAGCACTTTTTAATATTAGACAGCTTAGGCTTTTTAAATGTATTTAGCGCACACGACCATGATGGCGAAATGCATTGGGAGCTTGAAGGCCAAGTTGATATTACCGAGCAAGATGTATCAACCATGCCAGAGGGCATGAGCTTTAGCATGACAGTGGCACAAAATGGTCAGTTTGCTTATGTAGCCGACCCGATTGCTCAGCACGTTGTGCAAGTACACCTTGAAGACTTAGAAATTGAAAGTGAGCTAGAGCTTACTTTTCCACCTGCAAGCATTACCTGGTTAGGGATTGCACAAGAAATAGAAGATGAAGATCACGACCATTAATTTAAAACTAACGCTTTAAGTTAAAGCCACA
>NZ_JACJDN010000193.1:0-6499 GCF_014163565.1 Pseudoalteromonas sp. SR45-5
CATTAAAAGAGAGCAGTATGACAACCGCAAACACATCACCAACTATAAATAAAACGAGTTTAAAACAAACAACATGTGCTTACTGTGGTGTAGGGTGCGGTGTTGATATTTCACTTTTTAATAATGTGCCAACCAAGCTTGAAGGCATGCGAGAGCACCCCGCAAACTTTGGTCGTTTATGTGTAAAAGGCACGCATTTGCTAGACACCACAGGCAGTGATAACCGCTTAACGTCGCCCCTCATTAATAATAAAGCAGCCACGTGGGATGAAGCAACCGACCACGTTGCCAATAAATTTAACGACATAATACAAAAGCACGGACCCGATGCGGTGGCTTTTTATGTATCGGGGCAGTTACTTACTGAAGATTACTACATCGCGAATAAATTAATGAAAGGCTACATAGGCTCAGGCAATATCGATACAAATTCGCGCCTGTGTATGTCATCTGCTGTGGCAGGTTACAAACGCGCTTTTGGTGAAGACGTAGTGCCGTGTACCTACGAGGATTTAGAGCAAACTGAGCTGCTTATTTTAATTGGCTCAAATGCAGCGTGGACTCATCCGGTTTTGTATCAGCGAATGGAGCGTGCAAAACAGCTTAACCCAAATATGAAAGTGGTGGTTATTGATCCGCGTAAAACTGACACCGCTGAGCTTGCCGACACATTTTTAAATATAAAACCAGGCAGTGACGCCGCACTTTATAACGGTTTGCTTAATTATTTAAATGAGCATAGCCACCTCGATACGCAATTTATTGCTCAGCACACAAACGGCTTTGAAAGCGCATTGCAAGAGGCACAAAAGTGGAGCTGTGAGGCAGTTAGCGACTTTTGCGATATAGCAATTGAGCAAGTTACTGAGTTTTATGCGCTATTTGCTAAAAGCCCAAGTGCGATTAGCTTTTATTCAATGGGTATAAATCAGTCAAGTTCGGGTGTAGATAAATGCAACGCCATTATTAATGCACATTTAGCCTCAGGTAAATTACTTAAGCCAGGCAGTGGTCCGTTTTCGATTACTGGGCAACCTAATGCGATGGGCGGGCGCGAAGTAGGTGGTTTGGCTAATCAGTTAGCGGCGCATTTAGATATTGAAAACGAAGCGCATCAATCACTTGTACAACGTTTTTGGCTCTCGCCAACTATTGCTAAAAAAGCAGGCAGCAATGCCATTGATATGTTTGATGAAATAGCCGCAGGCAAAATAAAAGCAGTGTGGATAATGGCAACAAACCCAATGGTGAGCTTGCCAAATAACGCTGCAATTAAAAAGGCATTAGAGACCTGCGAGCTGGTGGTTGTATCTGACTGTATTGCAAAAAGTGATACATTAAAATTTGCCGATGTTGCTTTTCCATCAACCGGATGGGGCGAAAAAAACGGCACAGTAACTAACTCAGAACGCAGAATATCAAGGCAACGCCCGTTAGTAGCGCCTTATTCGGGAGCTAAAAACGATTGGCAAATTATGTGTGAAGTCGCTAAAAAAATGGGCTTTGAAGGGTTTGATTTCACAGATCCAAGTGGCATTTTTGAAGAATGGGCACAATTAACCGACTTTGAAAATAACGACAGCCGATTATTAAACCTCTCTGGTTTAGTTGGGCTCACAAAAAGCCAGTACGATAACTTAAAACCCATAATGTGGCCTGTTGTTAAAAATCAGCCTTATAAAAACGGTCAGGTTTTTACAGATAACCAATTTAGCACCGCTGATAAAAAAGCGCGTTTTATACCCATAACGCCGCAATTACCTGTGCAACAAACATCATGTGATTATCCGTTTATAATGAACTCAGGACGTATACGCGACCAATGGCATACCATGAGCCGCACAGGTAAAAGCACTGCGCTTTCATCGCATATTACACGCCCGTACATTGAAATTAATCCGCTTGATGCCAGTAAACTAGCAATTAAACAAAACGATTTAATAAGTGCGATTGCGCAAACTGGGCAGGTTACCGCGCATGCAAAAGTAACCGATTCCGTGCGAAAAGGTGAATGCTTTATGCCTATTCATTGGAATAAGCAATTTGCATCATCCGCAACAGTAAGTGGGTTGTATCAATCGGTAGTTGACCCTCTATCTGGTCAGGCTGAGTGCAAACACGGTGCTGTTAATATAGTTAAAGCACCCTTTGTGCAATATATGCAGCTGTTTGCTAAAAACGAACTTGTTATAAACAGTGATTTTTGGCTCAAAGTTAATGCAAGCAATTGCTTTAATTACCAATTGGCGCTTAATGAACCACAAAGTGATTTACTGTATTTCTGCCAAACCTTAACCGGTTTACAAGGGCAGTGGTCGGCTATGAACACGGCAAAAGCCATGCATGTGCAGTGTATTCAAAACGATCAATTAGCGTTTGTTGGTGTTATTTCTAACGAGCAAAAAGAAATATCACTTGAGTGGATAAACCATTTATTTGCAGAGCCATTACTGACCTTTACACAGTTACAGTCTTTGCTTTATGCAACCCCCGATGAAGAATTTACCCAAGGCGTGCAAGTGTGTAGCTGCTTTAAAGTAAGAGAGCAGCCAATTATAAACGCCATTAAAAACGGTGCAAACACAGTCGAGCAATTGGGGTCTGAACTTAAATGTGGGACGAACTGCGGTTCGTGTAAAACGCAATTAAGCCAATTAATAAAACAACATTACAAAGCCGGTTCTAGCAGCATTGATGTTGCGGTTGAAATGTAAACAAACAAGGAAGCATATGCTTAATGATCAATTTGGTCGGCAGTTTAACTATTTGCGCCTCTCAATAACTGATGTATGTAATTTTAGTTGTAGTTATTGTTTACCAAACGGGTATCAGTGCGATACGCCGCGTAATTTTTTAAATAAAAACGAAATTAGCACGCTAGTAAATGCGTTTGCAGAGCTAGGTACTAAAAAAGTACGCATTACAGGTGGCGAACCGTGCTTGCGAAACGACGTAACCGATATTATAAAACTCTGTAAAAATACACCTGGCATAGAAAAAGTAGCCATTACTACCAACGGGTTTAATTTATTAAAGAAAATTGATGAATTTGCTGAGGCAGGGCTTGATGCGCTTAATGTCAGTATTGATAGTTTAAATTCGAGTATGTTTAAACTCATAACAGGGCACGACAAACTTAACCTTATTTTAAAAGGGATTGAACGCGCGGTAGATCTGGGCATAAAAGATATAAAAATAAATGCAGTGCTTGCCAAGCAGTTTAATAAAAACCAATTGAAGGATTTTTTAGCGTGGGTAAAACACCACAAAGTTACAGTGCGCTTTATAGAATTAATGGAAACCGGTGACGGCGCAACATTTTTTGAAGAAAACCACTTAAGTGGGCAAACGGTTAAAGTCCAATTACTCGACCAAGGTTGGTTACAAGTCGTTAGGGGGAAATTAAATGGACCCACTGAGGAGTTTTGTCATCCTGATTACGATGGTCGTATTGGTTTAATAATGCCGTACAGTAAAGACTTTTGTAAAAGTTGTAATCGCTTAAGGGTGTCGGCGCTGGGTAAATTACACTTATGTTTATTTGCAGAGCAAGGTATAGATTTACGCGAACTACTCAACGAGGACGATACTGCAGCGACCGTAAAGGCAATTCGAGCCGCTATGGGCAATAAAGAAATAAGCCATGAGCTGGGTAAACGCTTAACAGGTGCGACAACTCACTTAGCCATGTTAGGCGGCTAATATGGAAGCTAATATAAAATCTAATATGAAAGTTAAGCGAGATTTTACAGGCGTTGTGCTTGCTGGTGGTAAGTCATCAAGAATGGGCACAGACAAAGCCGATTTAGTTTTAAAAAATAAAACGCTATTGCACAATGCGTGTGATTTATTAAAAGACGTAGGCGCTAAAAACATACTTATAAGTCGCAACGTTACAAATCCAGTCAAGTCATTGAACCATTATTCACCGAGCGATTATCCCTCAGAAAAGTACGTTAAAGATATATACCCAAATAGTGGACCCCTTGGCGGAATTTATTCCACATTAATAGCCACTGAGCACGACTTACTTATTACTGCGGTAGATATGCCTCTACTTACGAGTAGTTTGTTAAGCATAATTGTGCTGGCTTCTCAGTCAAATAACGTACAAAGTGTGAGCAATCAATTAAATCAGTCACAAATACATGCTTGGCACTTTGAAAATGAACCACTACCGCTGTATATTCGTAATACAAGCAGTGTAAAAAATCATTTAAAACACATACTCACAAACGCTAACAGTCATAAATCAATAAAACAGTTTACCCAAAGCATTGGTGTGCAAACGCTTTTATGTAATAAAGCGCACGCATTAATAAACACCAATACACCGGCGCAATTTAAAGCTGTAAATGAGCATTTTGACCAAAGCATTAACCTATTGAGAAAAACATTATGAGCCACACAAGCGAGTCACAAATAGCATTAAACATTGCCGTAATGACGGTAAGCGATACACGCGATGCGATTACCGATACTTCTGGTCATTACTTAATTAAAGCGCTAACTGAAGCTGGTCATCACTTAGCTGATAAAGACATAGTTAAAGATGACGTTTACCAAATGCGTGCAGTGGCATCGCAGTGGATAGCCGATGACACCATTCACGCTATTTTAGTGACTGGCGGTACAGGTTTTACTGAGCGCGATTCAACACCAGAGGCATTTGCGCCGCTGTTTGATAAAAGCGTAGACGGTTTTGGTGAGCTATTTAGGCACATATCGTACGGCGAAATTGGTAACTCTACTATTCAATCTCGTGCATTGGCAGGACTTGCTAATAACACCGTTATTTTTTGTATGCCAGGCTCTACAGGCGCATGTAAAACTGCGTGGACAGGCATAATAAAAGATCAACTTAACTCAATGCATAAACCGTGTAACTTTGTACCGCACATTACCATTGGTAAAAAGTGTGAATCGCGTGAGCAATAGTATGTTGAGTCACGTTGACGAAAACGGCCAAGCGAATATGGTTGATGTATCGCTCAAAGACGTAACCTTGCGCGATGCCTCAGCTGAAGCATTTATTAGCATGAGCAAGCTTGCCTTTGAACAAGTAATGCTTAATCAAAACAAAAAGGGTGATGTGTTAGGCGTGGCACGCATTGCAGGTATTCAAGGCGCTAAAAAATGCGCTGATTTAATTCCGCTTTGTCATCCGCTTGCACTTAGTAAAGTAGCAGTTGATTTTGAACTTGATGAAGCAAACAGCCAAATTAAAATAACCAGCTACTGCAAGCTTGCCGGTAAAACTGGCGTAGAAATGGAAGCGTTAACAGCGGTATCTGTTGCTAGCCTTACTTTGTTTGATATGTGTAAAGCAGCCGATCCACTAATGGAAATTAGCGGCATGCGCGTTACTCAAAAAGCAGGGGGCAAAAATGGCAGTTGGCAGCGAGATTAATCCAAACGATGCTATATTTAGTGCCCAAAATGTAGAGATATTGTTTTTTGGGCAACTAAAAGAGCGCTTGAAGTGCAGTAAATTAAGCCTTGAGATTACGCGGCCGCTTACTATTTCAGAACTTAAATTAAGATTAGTGAGCCAATATCCGCATTGGCAACCGTGGCTGGAAGAGCGTGAGCTACTTGCAGCGCTTAACCAAACTATGTCATCAAGCGACGAAATAGTGAAAGCTGGGGATGAGCTTGCCTTTTTTCCGCCGGTTACAGGTGGCTAATGAGCATACATATTCAAGTACAAACCGATGATTTTAATGTAGGTGACGAGCACAATACGCTTTGTAGTAATAATAAAAGCGATGGCGCTGTTGTCACCTTCACAGGTTTGGTAAGAGAGTTCAGCAGTGGCGATAACGTTATTGCACTTGAGCTTGAACACTACCCTGGTATGACCGAGCAACTCCTTCAATCTATTGCAGAGCAAGCACAAACTCGCTGGCAACTGGCGCGAATATCTATTATTCACCGCGTTGGTTACTTAGCACTTGGCGAGCAAATTGTATTTGTAGGCGTAACGTCCCGCCATCGCCAAGCCGCGTTCGAAGGCGCACAATTTATTATGGATTACTTAAAAAACCACGCCACGTTTTGGAAAAAAGAGCACTTTAAAGACTCATCAAATTGGGTTGAGTTTAAACAAAGTGACAAACAAGCGCTGGATAAGTGGCAAAAGTAGTTATAAATGTAATGTGTGAATAAAGATGCGTTCAAAATTTATCTCAAAAAGAGAGTCATTAGAGTCCGCTGCACTTTGGGTAGCGGCTCTATTAATTTTAGCTATTATGTTAGAGCTCATTACAGGCTGGTCTATAGGTGGAAAAAGCACTGCTGGTCACTCTATAAATATTGAGCCAGAACAGTTTTGGTTTGAAATAAAATTGCACTGCAGCTTAGTGTTATGGTTTATTTTTAGATCTTTTTTTACTTTTCCATTTTTTAGGGCGCAGTACAATAGCTTGCTTAGCTTCAGAGAAGAACACAAAATCATATCAAATATTCTTTTTTATATACTTACTCCCATTTTTGTAGT